>DAISIS010000419.1:0-5152 GCA_036821925.1 Pirellulaceae bacterium | reverse complement strand
AACAGCTGAAGGTCGATGCGCCCATCGAGGTGGCCGGCTTCCGCACCGAGAAGATGCCGGAGAACCACTACGTGGCGCAGGTCATTGTGATCGGCGACCAGACGCTGCGGCTGCGCGACGAAAACCTGCGGCCAGTATGGGCCGGAGCTGGGCGTCCTTGGAGCGACGGGCCCGCCACCGGCCAGCCCGGCAACTATGGCCGAGGGCCAGGTTGGGGACGCGGCCAGGGTGGTCGCGGTGCCGGATATGGCCGTGGCATGGGGCCAGGTTATGGCCGTGGCATGGGGCCAGGTTATGGCCGTGGCATGGGGCCAGGTTACGGCCGTGGCATGGGGGCCGGGTACGGCCGTGGCATGGGGCCAGGTTATGGCCGTGGCTTGGGGGGCCCGGCCTATGTCGACGAGAACCACGACGGAGTCTGCGACTGGCGGCAAAGGCCGTGAGCGACCTGGTGCAGGACGATATCGGGCGAAGCGATGTCTGCCACCCGCCGAGGTAGGTGGCAGACATCTCGCATCCCTTCGACATCCGCCTTCTGCCCATCGGAGCACCTTTTTTTTGTATATTGACATGTCACAAGCTTCCGATATATCTATATGTCGATAGTGTGTGTCGCAACGCGGTGCTACGCTTGGCCGCAGCCAGAGCCTGTGGCTGGGGTGTAGCCCGCCAGAGATTGGGGGAGTGGAAACATGTCGGGCAAATGCCAGTTGTCGTTTCAGCAGCGGAGTCTCGTGCAGCAGGGCTATCAGCAGTACGCGCCGGAGGAGCTTCGTGAGATGCAGTGGGGGTTGCGTTTCACTCCATCCGCGTGCGCACTGATCGCGTTTTACGGGCTCGTCACTGGGCAGCCGTGGGTGTTGTTCACTGTGGCGCTGCTCGGACTCTGGGCGTTCCTGTTTCCTGCTGCCCATCCCATGGACTGGCTGTACAACCATGTTGTGCGCCCTGTCTTTGGTGCGGTCCGGATCCCGCCGAACCCGTTGCCGCGGCGTCTGGCGTGCCTGTCGGCGGCCTTCATGAACGCGTTGGCGGGCGCGCTGTTCCTGGCCGGCCTGCCGATGGCGGCGTACGTGGTAGGTGGCCTGTTATTGGCGTTGCAGGCGATCGTGATCGCCACGCACTTCTGTATGTTGTCATGGGTGTATGAAGGGGTAGCCCGAGGGCTGGGAGTCTGGAACGTGCCGGTCGAACCGGCCGCAGCCCGGCAGCTGCTGCAGGAGGGGGCTCGGGTGATCGACGTGCGTACGCCGCAGGAGTATGCCGAACGGCATCTGGCGTGTGCGGCGAACTACCCGTTGGAGAGCCTGCCGGAGAACCTGGACAAACTCCCCGCGGGCGTGTTGCTGGTCCACTGCAAGAGTGGCATGCGCAGCAACATGGCCACGCGTTTGCTCAAGCAGCGAGGCTTCCAGCATGTTCACAATCTGGGTTCGCTGGAGCGCGCTGCGAGCATTGTCGAAGCTGCCTGAAGTGTGCTGGTCAGGGCCGGATGATGGGGGCGCAGCTGGTGACAGCCTTACGTTCGTCCGCCACGTCGACGTACCATGCGGTGGCATCGGCTGGAGGTGCTTCCCCCGACACGATCTGCGGGTGGATCTCAAGGGGTCTGGTGATCCATTCGCGGGCCGGATTGTCCTGGTGCGGGCCGGTGGTGTAGTGCAGACGCGCGGAGACCAGCGGCAGGGTGTGTGTCACGGGTGCGGAGAGGCGGCCATCGACGACCTGCGGGGTGCCGACGACCGGCAGCGGGGTGCCGTCCTTCAAGTACTGGTCGACAAACAGGAAGCACTCGGGGAAATCGAAAATGTGTCCGTGGGGCATCCGCAGCTGGATGCTGAAGTGTTTGGTGGTCTGCACGAGTTGGCAGGTTTTGGCGTAGCTGTCGAGTGGATATGCGAAGTCGTTGGTGCCGTTGAGGAACGCGATGGGCATTGTTGCCGCGCCGATGTACTGGGAGGGATCCCAGAGCGTCGTCCACTGGGCGCGGTGTTCGGGCGTCATGTTGTTGAATTGGGACGCGACCCAGGCGCTGTTCTCGTGCAGGAAACCGCAGCCGTAGACGGGCATGGCCAGTTTGAAGCGGGGGTCCAGGCCGGCGACGATGCAGGTCAGGTAGCCACCCCAGCTGATGCCGGTGACGGCAGTGCGCTCGGGATCGACGTCCTCCAGGCTGCGCAGCAGCGAATGGGCGAGGATCACGTTGGCGACTGCGTGGTAGGGCCATTGGTCGGTCGCAGGGGCGTCGATGGCGTGGAACTTGGTGTCGTCCCCCTGCCCTGGGCCGCCGTCTGCCAGCGGTTGGCCATCCTCGCCGCAACCGGCCAGATCCATGGCCAGGGCGGCATAGCCCCGTTCGGCCCAGATTCTGGCCCACTCGGGGAACGCTGTCCCGCCGCCGCCGTGCACGAGGATCAGGCCCGGATAGGGTGGTTGGGGGGCGGCTGCGCCGAGCGTCGTTGGCGACGCGTAGTATGCGAACACGCGGGTGGCCCGTCCCTGGTATGGTTCGCCGGCATACGTCAGTGCGTGGATGGGGCGATCCTGGTGCACCCAGGTGTATGCGGGGGGCGCGTTCTGCAGCCGCGGCAGACCCCAAGGGGTGGTGGCGGGCAATGGAGCGGGATCGGTGGCCCGGGCCAGTGGCATCGCACAGACCATCGCCACTGTCAGAGCTATCGCACGCACGGGAAGTGAGCTTCGCATGTTTCTTCTCCTCGATCGGACGTCCATCGCATCGGCCCGGGGCCAGTCTGGACGTCTATGGTAATCGCTCGCCGCGACCAGCGGGATGGCCGGCGGCTGGAACTGACCCATTCCAGACGCACCTGGTGCAGCGGTGCTTGACGAGCGATTCCGCCGGTGGTTACTGTCGAATGGTCCGTCACAGAACCTCGGCTCAGATGATACGGCCAGTCGGACATCTGCGATTCTTGATTCTTGATTCTCGAAAGGAGCCATCATGAGACTACGTTGGATCGCGCCCTTCCTGTTGCTGGTCGGCCTCCCCGCACCGGCCGTCGTTGCCCAGCGGCAATTGGACAAGCCGCAGGCGGTCGTACCGGAAGTCCAGACTGCCGACTGGGCTCAGTCCTGGTGGGGCCAGCGGCACGAGGAGAAGCTCAAAGAAAAAGAGGCGCGCGGCCAGATCGACCTGCTCATGATCGGCGACTCGATCACCCACGGCTGGGAGGGGGGCGGCAAGGCCACGTGGGAAAAGTACTATGCGCACCGCCATGCGCTGAACATCGGGTTCAGCGGTGATCGCACCGAGAACGTCATCTGGCGGCTGCAGCACGGCGCGGTCGACGGGATCTCCCCCCGCCTGGCGGTGATCATGATCGGCACAAACAACGCCGGACTTCGTCAGGACAAGCCGGAAGACACGGCCGCCGGGGTCAAGGCCATCCTGACCGAGCTGCGTACCCGACTTCCCGACACGAAATGTCTGGTGCTGGCGATCTTCCCCCGCGGTGAGAAGACCGACGATCCGCTCCGCCAGCTCAACGACGCCACGAACCAGATCCTGAAGAAGATGGCTGACGATCAGCGCGTGTTTTTCCTGGACATCAACGCGGAGTTCCTGGACGACGATGGCACCCTCCCGAAGGACCTCATGCCCGACCTGCTCCACCCCAATGAGAAGGGGTACGAGATCTGGGCCGCTGCCATGGAGCCGACCATCAAGAAGCTGCTGGGAGAGGACGCCGGAGCCGGAGAAAAAAAATAGTCCGATCCAATTCGAACCGGCTCACGTATAGAGGAGAGTAATTGACTCTCCCGTGACAGCGCGTGTCCGCCAACGGCATGAACCCCCGTTGGCGGACACTTGCGTTTGGGGATTCTGCTTGACGCCAAGCGGGGGAGCGAAATACTATCACGGTGATGCGAACGACGTATCGGCAACTGACTGTGGCGCTGCTGCTGTCGAGCTATTTGCTCGCCATGGTCGGTTCGTTCCTGCACCGGGGCCATGTGTGCTTCGGTCACGGCGGGACTGGTGACCTGGCCGCGGCCGGCTGTGGCGCGTGCTGCGACCACGGGGTGCGCCCGCGTGGAGGTGCCGACGATGCGGCGGCCGAGCGGCCGTGGGGATGGAGCGGGGACGAGCCGCGTCCGACGCATCGCCACCAGAGTGATCCGTGTCTGTTATGCCGGTTTCTCGCGCTTGGGAAAACGGTCCTGTTTGCTCCGGACCTGACGACGGTTGCGGGGTGTCTTTCTCAGCGAATCGTGGTGGCGTTGCCGGCTCTGCGCGCCGTCGACCTGGTGGCCACGCCCGACAGCCGCGCTCCGCCTCAGGCCTGACGTACGTCTTGAGACGTGTTGAGTCTCCGCGTCGAGGCATCCCGGATCGGACTCCCTGTGGCAGTCCGCGCCTGGGGTTATCACGAGGTTATGAGTCTGAGTCAGGAGCAGGCATATGGTACGACGACGAACAGGTTTCACGTTGGTGGAACTGCTGGTAGTGATCGCGATTATTGGGGTTCTGATCGGGCTGTTGTTGCCGGCGGTGCAGGCAGCGCGCGAAGCGGGTCGGCGCATGTCGTGCAGCAACAACATGAAGCAGATCGGGTTGGCGCTGCACATGTATCACGACACCTTCCTCCGGTTTCCGGCCGGTTGGCGAGGGTATGACCTGGCCACGGGGCAGGCCGATTGGCTGGGCGAGCCCGGCTGGGGGTGGTGCGCGGCGATTCTGCCGTTCATGGAACAGCAGAACGTGTCGGCCAGCATGATCCACTACGAACTGCCCATTCACGAACCTGTGAATCAGGCGGCGCGCGAACTGGCACTGGGGGTCTTCCGGTGTCCTTCGGACATCGGAGATGCGCGGTTCACGCTGTACGAGGGGGGCCATCACGACCACGACCACGGCGATCATCCGGGCGAAGAGTTCCCGCTGCTCATGGCCACCGGCAACTATGTGGGCGTATTCGGCACCTGGGACCTGCACGACGTGTGCGCGGACGGCACCTGCCAGGGGGACGGCACGTTCTTCTTGAACAAAGGGGTCCGCGTCAGCGAAATCAAGGATGGTCTGAGTCACACGCTCATGGTTGGCGAACGCACCTCCAAGTTGAGCTACTCCACTTGGGTCGGCGCGGTGGCGGGCAGCGATCATGGCCCGGCGCGGGTCGTGGGGATCGGG
>DAISIS010000418.1:0-5158 GCA_036821925.1 Pirellulaceae bacterium | reverse complement strand
GAGTGTTGTGCGATTCGACGGGCAAGACTGCCTCGACGGTCCGGCCGTGCTGCCCGAGGGAGCCGCGTGCTTCACGATGGCGGCAGTCTGGCGCAGGAGTGACACGCAGGGGGCCCAGGTGATCTGCGAGCAGGCTGACGCAGGAACGGGCCGCCGCGCGAGTCTGCTGACAGTCCACGAGCGATACGGCTTCAACGGCCAGAACAACGATCAGCACGCCCTGGTGCGTTACCAGCCCGGCCTCTTCGCGATCTCGGTGATGACGCTTGACGACTCGGGGTTGGTCCGCCTCTGGCACAACGATGTACGCCACGCCACAGGTGCCTGCGGACCTGTATCGCGACCGCAGCAGAACACCGGCGCTCGGCTGTTCCGCGTGGGGGCGAAGATCACGGCCGGGAATGAGCGACTGGTGGGAGAGATTGCCGAAATCCTGGTCTACGACCGCGTGCTCGCCTTCGATGAGGTCCAGACGCTCAACGAGCACCTGGGCGCCAAATGGGGTATCGGTCAGCCCCGCGAGGAAGGCGGGACGAGTGTCCGCACGATCTCGCTGGAACAGATGGATCAGGGTCCGGACTACACGTCGCGCGTGCCGCAATACACGTTTGCAGCGACGCTGGCGGAGCAGGAACGTCAGCTGCACGACAATCCGTTGCTGGCGCGTTTTCGCGCGTCGCGTGCGCAACTGGCGGCGGACCCGCACCGACCGCTCTACCACTTCACGAGCCCCGAAAGCAGCCTGAACGATCCGAACGGGTTGTGCTTCTGGCAGGGGCGCTGGCATCTTTTCTACCAGGGCTACCCGCCGGAGGATCCGCGTCAGCACTGGGGCCATGCCGTCAGCGACGACCTGATCCACTGGCGTGACCTGCCCTATGCGATTTATCCGCACCCGGAGGAGTGCTGCTTTTCCGGTTCGACATTTGTCGAAGACGACCGCGTGATCGCGATGTACCATGGCACGCAAGTTGGCAACATGGTGGCCGTGTCGAGTGATCCGTTGCTTCTCAATTGGGACAAGGTCACGGGCGCGGCCGTCGTGCCCATCCGGTTGCCCGATGGCTCTGCCCCGCCCTACGCCGTGTTTGATCCGTGTATCTGGAAGGAAGGCGAGCACTACTACTCTCTGTCGGCGGGTACACTCCCCGGGCCGGGAAACCAGCGTGTGCGCGCGGACTTCCTGTTGCGTTCACCTGATCTGGCTTCCTGGGAGTACCTGCATCCGCTGGTTGAGTACGATCCGTATGGCCTGGTCGGCGACGATGGGGCGTGTCCGTACTTCTGGCCGATCGGGGACCAGCACATTCTGCTGCACTTCAGCCACATGAGCGGCGGGAAATACCTGCTGGGCAAGTACGATACCGAGGGGCAGCGGCTGGTAGTCACGGGTGGTGGAAACTTCAACTTCGGTCCCGCATGGCCGGCCGGCGTGCATGCGCCCTCAGCCACGCCGGATGGCCAGGGGGGCGTGATCGTGCTTTTCAACATGAACGCCGCCAAACCTACCCGTGGCTGGGATCAGATCATGTCCCTTCCGCGCCGTTTGACGCTCAGCCCCGAAGGAGATCTGCTGCAGCAGCCCGCCGGCGACTTTCCGGCGCTGCGGGGAGAACGTCGGACGCTGAGCGAAACCTCGCTGCCCGCGAACCAGGAAGTGGTGTTGGAACGCGTGGCAGGATCGAGCATGGAGTTGCGGCTGGAACTGGATCTGCGCGGCGCGTCGACCGTGGATCTGAATGTATTCCGCTCGCCGGACGGGCAGGAACGTACGCGCATTTCGCTCTATCCAGACCGCGGATTCCATTACGGGAATCGTGGTGGCCGACCGGGACGCGATACAATCGTGTCTCTCGACACGTCGTGCTCGTCGATCTCGCCGGACGTGACGTCGCGCCCGCCCGAAACCGCGCCGGTCTACATACCGGAGGGCGAGCCCATACAACTGCACGTCTTCCTGGATCGCAGCATCGTGGAGGTGTTTGTCAACGGCCGGCAGTGCGTTGCTGCGCGCGTGTACCCGGAACGCGAGGACAGTGTCGGCGTCTCACTGCAGTCGCATGGTCGCGACGCCGTGCTCAGAACGCTCGAGGCCTGGCCGATGCGCGCTGCGCTGGATCCACGCTGATGGACCGTTGCGACCAGGCCGCCGCAGGCCGCACCTGGCGGACGGCCAGCGGCGGCGCCTGGTCCCGCCGCCTGGGCCACCTAGCGCTGGTACCGGTAGGCCATCATGTGGTCGGCGTGGGGGCGGGTCTGCTCCACCGGCGGGCGGGTCTTGCCGGCGGTTCGCAGCAGGCCTGCGATGAGGAACCCGAAGGCAAACCCGCCGATGTGCGCCCACCAGGCTACGCCGGCAGTCTGCGTCGAGGTGACGGACCAGACGCCCTGGAAGAACTGCAGGAGGAACCAGATGCCGAGGAACACCGGGGCGGGCAGCACGATGATCTCGACAAAGATGAACAGGGGGATCAGGGAAATCACGTTCGCGCGAGGGTAGAGCAGACTGTAGGCGCCCATCACGGCGGCAATCGCGCCGCTGGCGCCGATGGTCGGGATCTGCGACGCGGGATCCGACATCAAGTGGGCGACGCTCGCCGCCGCGCCGCTGACCAGATAGAAGAGCAGATAGCCGAAATGCCCGATGCGATCTTCCACGTTGTCGCCGAAGACGAACAGGAACCACATGTTTCCCAGGAAGTGCATCCACCCGCCGTGAAGGAAGATGCAGGTGAGCACCGTGAGCCATGGCGCGAATGGCGTGCGGGCCAATTCGCGGGGACGTTCGACCACATTCACCACGCGCCCGAAGCTGTCAACCACGGCCACCTGCTCCGCGCGGACCAGCACCTGATCGGGATGGAACACCCGTTTCGGGATCATCCCGTAACGCTCCACCAGGATCGAGCCACCATCCCGTTGGTCTGTCAGTTGCGCCAGGAAGACCAGGGTACAGGCGGCGATCAGGGCGTAGTTGACCAGCGGGGCCGTGCGAGAGGGAATGCTGTCGCGCAGAGGAATCATGCCGGAGTCTCCCAGGTCAGGCGCAGTCTGTAGCGTAGGAAAAGACCGGCCGCCAATTCACCATCGTCACACGCCGGTGTTCTGGACAGAACGCACGATGCCGAGCTTCTGCATCCGATAGCGCAGCGTACTGGGACTGAGCCCCAGCAGGTCCGCGGCATTGCCTTTGCCCTTGATTTTCCAGTGGCACTTTGTCAGCACGTCGAGGATATGGCAGCGCTCAACGTCCCGCAAGCTGCCCGTTTGCCGGACGCGGGCCGACGTGCCACGCGATGCGACGCCGGTGTAGGGCGCGGCCAACCGATCACCGAGTGAAAAGGCGGCGCCCTGCGAGACCGCCAGACCACGTTCAATCACGTTTTCCAGTTCCCGCACGTTGCCCGGCCAATCATACCGCGTCAATGTATCCATCACGTCGGATGGTATATCCGTGATCGTCCGCCCCAATTGGGCCTGGCGTTTGCGGATAATATGCCATGTCAACAGCGGAATATCGACCCGTCGCTGGCTGAGCGGCGGGATCTCGATCAGGAACACCGCCAGGCGGAAGTACAGGTCCGCGCGAAAAGTGCCGTCCCGGATCATGCCGTGAATATCTCGATTGGTCGCGGCAATGACACGCACGTCGACGCGCGTGGTGGTCGTCGAACCGAGACGCTCAAACTCCTTCTCTTGCAGCACCCGCAGCAGCTTGGCCTGAAGCTGGGGCGACATCTCGGCCACCTCATCCAGAAAGATCGTGCTCCGGTTGGCCAACTCAAAACGGCCCATCTTCTGCACATAGGCGCCTGTAAAGGAGCCCTTTTCGTGTCCGAACAGCTCGCTTTCGATCAGCTCGTGGTGCAGCGTCGCACAGTTGACTTTGACCAGGGGGTGGTTCTTCCGCGGACTGCTTTGGTGCAGGCACCGGGCGACGAGTTCCTTTCCGGTCCCCGTCTCACCCAGGATGAGCACGCTGGAGTCCGTCGGCCCGACCTGCTCGATCTGCTGACGCGTATCTTGGATGGCGCCACTCTCGCCAATGAGTTCGCCCGCGCCGAGCGTGTCCTCCAACTCCTGCTCCAGATACTTGCTCTCCAGCAGCGTCTGCCGTCGCAGGTTGTCAACCTCCTGCAGAGCTTCCCGCAGACGCATCTCCTCTGTCTTGCGCCGTGAGATATTGCGGATGGTACAGACGACCAGGTCCTCGGGCCCTTGGCGGAAGTAACCCAGGTTCATCTCGACCGGCAATTCGCGGCCGTCCTTGGCCAGCGCCAGCAACTCCGGACGCCCCTCTTTGGACCGCACCGCGGGCTCGGCGCAGAACGCCATGAAATGCTCGGCATGCTGTTGCCGGAATCGTGACGGAACCAGCCTCTCCAGCGGCATCACGGCGAGTTCGTGGCGTGTGTAACCTAGGAGTTGCTCAGTCTGCGCATTGGCAAACGCAATGGTCCCATCGCGCCGCGCCACGATCACGGCGTCGGGCAGGCAATCCAGCAGGTGCAGCCCGGGCGTCCTGTGTGTAATGGCCCCCCCTCCCGCGGCTTCTGACCGTACGAGTTTCGAAAGGTGACGGCGTAATCTCCCCGCTCTCCGCATCCGGTCCGGATTCTACGCGTCGACCTCCGGGCGGGCAACCTTTCGACCGTTGGGGGGCGATAGTCGACCCTGTGGGCAGCGGGCTGCCCCCTGGCGACACGCGGCGGCAGTCTGCGACCTTGCCCTCCGCCTGCCAGCCGCCCGTCGCGGATAGCGGTTCACGCGGCACTCCGCCGGGCACGTGCACCACCGAGGTGGCGTCCGCTGCCCCGGCTGCGAGGACGCGCCATCGGTCATCGGCACGGCGATTGCTTTCTGTCGTCTGTCGCAAAGAAGGCTGTGGGCGCTGCGGCGTCTCGCGACGGGATGCAACTGAACACTCACGGCCACTGGTGAAACACTGGGAGCATGTCATGCGCAAGCCGCTACGGGGGCTACTGGCCTGTCTGGTTGTGGGTCTGTCTGTCGGACGCCCGGTCGTTGGCAGCGTGATTCACGAGGAGGACTTCGATTTCGACAGCGGCGGTTTATCGGTCACCGATGATGGGATTCCGGAGATCCCGTGGCAGTGGGACAGCGGCAGTGGTACCTGGTCGACCGGCGGCAGCGAAAA
>DAISIS010000417.1:0-5159 GCA_036821925.1 Pirellulaceae bacterium | reverse complement strand
CACCCTGGATCTTGAGCGGGAGGGCAATCAGTTCGTAGATGCCCGGAGGCGGCACTCGCAGGTCCAGTCCTTCCAGAATGCAAATCCCCCGGTCGGTCAGTGCGTGGTGCAGCGGCAGTGTCGGGCTGTCCGGTTCATCCACCGACGGAACGTCCACCCCCACCAGGCAGATGCCTTGCGCGTGCAGGAAGTCGGGCACGTCCGGGGCCAGGATGGGAATGTGGTCGGGCAGGTGGTGGACGTCGTCCCAGGCGCCGGTGCGCAGCAACAGGCGCGGGGTCGCGGCCCAGTCGTACGGCGCCAGATCGGACACGTCGATCGCACAGCGGCCGCGCAGGTCGACCAGCCGCGCCGGGCCCACGAAGGCGTCCAGCGCGACCTGATCGATCGTGGGCTGTCGGCCATCGCAGTGGAATGGTGCATCGGCATGCGTGCCCAGGTGCGGACTCATCGTCAGACCGCTGAGGTTCACCGTGTCACCGCGCGACTGCAGCGTCAGCCACCGCAGCGCGTACTGCTCGTCGCCCGGCCACGACGCCATGCCGGGCGTCAGGGGCCAGGTGATGTCGTAGATCTGTCCCATCGCGTACAGGGCCCTCTGCCGGCGGCGTTACAGTACGGTCGTGACGCCCGGTGTCGGAATCGGATACTGCCCATCCGGTCCCGGCATCACGGGCGGGTCCGCATCCCAGGCATAGCGTTGTGGAGCCAGTTCCAGGTTGGAGGCCAGCGCTTCGTCCCAGGTGACGCGCTGGCCGCCGTGGGTGGCCATGCGGCCGAGGATGGCGCACATCGTGCTGCGCGCCATCGCCACGCTGTCGTTGATCGGCGTTCCGGCGCGGAGGGCGGAGAACATCTCTTCAAAGCAGGTCAGTTCCGGCGGCCGCTCCTCACGGCCCGCCTCCCACACGATTTGGCCGTCCAGCCCGAGAATCCGCATCCCGCGTTCAGAGGACAGCTGCCCTTGGGTGCCGAGCACCAGCCGGAAGTTCTCGTTGAAGCAGCCGGGTTGCTGCCGCGTGAACGCGTAGTAGCGTGGTCCGCCTTCATACTCGTAGACCACTGCGTGGTGATCAAAGATGTCGCCGAACTTGGCTTCGGTACGGACCTGGCGGCCGCCGTAGCCCCAGGCTTGCCGGGGCGGTTCCTCGTTCATGATCCAGGCCATGAAGTCGTTGTAGTGCACATGCTGTTCGACGAGGTGGTCACCGGACAACCAGGTGAAGTAGTACCAGTTCCGCAGCTGGAACTGCATCTCGGTCCATTCCGGGGGGCGGCCGCGATGCCATAGCGGTCCGGTGTTGTAGGTGGACTGCAGGGCCAGGATCCTGCCAATCTGGCCGTCGTGCACGCGTTGGACCGCCTCCCGCGCATTGCGGGAATAGCGCGTCTCGAAACCGCTCACCAGGCTGACGTTCTTCTGCCGCGCGACCTCGCCGGCGGCCAGCACGCGCCGCACGCCCGGCGCGTCGACGGCCATCGGCTTTTCGGCAAACACATGGACGCCGGCCCGGACACTGGCTTCGATGTGGGCAGGGCGGAAGTGCGGCGCCTCGGCCAGCAACACCACATCGACGCCGCTGTCCAGCACACGTTGGCAGCCGTCGAAATCCCCGAAACACCGTGCGTCGTCGACGGCGATCCGATCTCCCCACTGGGCGCGCAGCGCATCACGCGCGGCCTGCGTGCGGTCGATGAAGGCGTCCGCCATCGCCGTCAGCTGCACGCCGGGATCTGCCTCCAGCGCGCTGGCCACGGCCCCGGCGCCACGACCGCCACAGCCGACAAGTCCGATCTTCAGGCTGTCCGTCCCCGCTGCATGGACAGCCCGCTGGAGCGCCAACGATCCCGCCAGCGCTGCGGCTGACACCGTGGACGCCTGCAGGAAGCTGCGCCGCGTGGTGCCGCGCGCAACACGTACTGAGTCTGTGCCCGACATGTGTGACTCCTTTACGCAGGTACGAAGGTGAGCGCCCATTCTATCACGAGCCGGGCAGGTGAGTGGGCGTGGCCGGCCGGAATTCGCGCGACTGGATCCCCCGCGGTCCGCCCGGCGCGCTCGGCCCGGCGGCCATTGCCGCACGCTGCTGGCAGCCCGCCACCATCCCCGCACCGCGTGCTTGCCCGGCGGCCGCGCTTCGGTTCTGATGGAGGTTCCGCCAGCGCACGGGGGTGGCGCGCCGCACCGCCCGTGTGCCGCTCGTGCACGAAAACCCTCTGGAGAACCTGCGATGCCCAGCACCCGACTCGCGCCCACCCGATGGTTACTCGCGGCGATCATCCTGTGCGCAGGGTTCCCGGAAATCCGCTCGGCAGACGCGACGGTTGCCACGGACAGCGAGATGCGGACCGCGCACAGCTGGGCGGCTGCGCATCTGGCCGCCGAGACGGAGGACGCGCCCGCGACGCCCCCTGTGACATTCATGGTGGGCGGCGTGTCGTGCGGCGAATTGCTGCCCACGTGGGAGCGCCGCTACGAGCGTGCCACGGACGACGCGCAAGGGACCCGGCACACACTCTCCTGGACAGACCCGCAATCGGGACTGCAGGTGCGCTGCGAGGGGGTCGAGTATCGCGACTTTCCGGTGGTCGAGTGGACCGTCTACCTGGTCAACACGGGGACGACCGACACGCCGATCGTCGAGAACATCCTGGCGCTCGATGCAGCGTGGCAGCGAGAGCCCGAAACCGAGTTCGTGCTGCATCACGGCGTCGGCTCGCCGGCCGACGGCTCCGACTACGGTCCGCGTGTCACGCCGCTCGGGCCCGGTGCCGCGCAGCGCGTGAGCGCTGCGGGCGGCCGGCCCACCAACACCGATCTCAGCTACTTCAACTTGCAGTGGGGCACGCAAGGGGTCCTGCTGGCGGTCGGCTGGCCCGGTCAGTGGGCGGCCGAATTTGTGCGCGACAGTGAGCGTGGCATCCGCGTGACGGCCGGACAGGAGCTGACCCATTTCAAGCTGCTGCCGGGCGAAGAGGTGCGGACGCCCCGGATGGCCCTGCTCTTCTGGCAGGGAGACCGGCTGCGCTCCCACAATCTGTGGCGCCGCTGGATGATGGCGCACAACATGCCGCGCCCGGGCGGCAAACTCCCCCCGCCCCAGTTGCTCGCCTCCAGCTCGCGCGCCTACGAGGAGATGATCGGTGCGAACGAGGCGAATCAGATCATGCACATCGACCGGTACCTGGAGGAACAGCTGCCACTGGACTACTGGTGGATGGACGCGGGCTGGTACATCCAGCAGCAGGGCTGGCCGCAAGTCGGCACGTGGGAGGTCGATCCGCAGCGGTTCCCGCGCGGGCTGCGTCCCATCAGTCAGCATGCGCGCGAGCACGGTGTGAAGACGCTGGTGTGGTTCGAGCCGGAGCGGGTGGCGCCCGGCACATGGCTCTACCAACAGCACCCGGAATGGCTGTTGACAGGCCAACCTGAGCGGGATCACCCGCTAGCCGGCATGCGTTGCTGGACGTCCAGCACGTTGGGGGGCACCGACCCGTGCGTGACGCATAACCCGACCGATCAGGTCCGCACGCTGTCGAACATCCGCTGGGAACCGGGTCGGTTGAGTTTCCACCCGGGGGCGAAAGGGGAATACACGGTCGTCCGCTGGACGGCGCCGCAGGCGGGGCGTTACACCGTCCAGGTCCGATTCCTGGCCATCGACCCGGCGGCCACCACGGACGTGCACGTGCTGCACAACGGCCAGGGGGTGTTTAACGACGCGCTGCAGCTCGACGGACGCGGCGCGGAAGCGGCCTATGAGGGTCAGCTCCAGTTGGCGGCCGGGGACACGGTCGACTGTGTCGTCGGCTGGGGCAACGGCACCCACGTGTGCGATTCCACCGGCCTCGAGTTCCGGCTGACCGATGACCAGGGCACGGTGTTTGATGCGGCTCAGCAGTTCCAGACAGACACCGCTACCGCCAGCTCATGGAGCTACGGCTACCTCCCACCGGGCCCGGCTCCGCAGGATCAGACGTTTTGCCCGTTCGATCGCCCGGGACGCCCCGACCAGCAGGGCCAACGGCTGCTGAACCTCGGCCTCCCGGCCGCCCGCCAATGGCTGACCGAGCACGTGGACCAACTGCTCACGGAACAGGGCATCAGCCTGTACCGGCAGGACTTCAATATGGACCCGTTGGCCTTCTGGCGTGCGTACGACGAGCCCGATCGGCAAGGGATTACGGAGATCAAGTACGTCACCGGATTGCTCGCCTACTGGGACGAACTGCGCCGCCGCCATCCCGACATGCTCGTCGACACCTGCGCCTCCGGCGGGCGCCGGAACGACCTGGAAACGCTGCGGCGCGCCGTGCCGTTGTGGCGCAGCGACTACGCGTTCGAGCCGATCGGCCATCAGTGCATGACCTACGGGATCTCGCTCTGGATCCCCTATCACGGGACCGGCACTGTGGCCTGCGCCAACGCCAGCTATTACGGCGGCGGCCTGTCACCTGTGGAACCCTATGCGTTCTGGAGTAACACGGCGCCGAGCCTTGTGTTGGGGATCGACATTCGCCGCCGCGAGCTGGACTACGACACACTGCGGCGTCTGATCGCCCAGTGGCGTACGGTCAGCCGCTTCTACTGCGCCGACTACTATCCGCTGACACCCTACTCGCGCGACAACGCGGTCTGGATCGCCTGGCAGTTCCACGATCCGGAGGTCAACCAGGGCGCCGTACAGGCGTTCCGACGGGCGGCCTGCGATGAGCCGACGGCCACCGTGAAACTGGCGGGGCTGGATCCGGATGCACAGTACGAAATCACGCAATTCGACGGGGCGGGCACGACCACACGCAGCGGCCGCGAGCTGCTGGACGCGGGCCTCACGGTGTCCGTGCCGGACCGCCCCGGCGCAGCCGTGTTCACGTATCGCCGCGTGATCGCCTGCCCGGGTCTGCAGGAATCGCTGCAGACCATCACCGACCAGGAACTCATGGACTACGCCGCGCACCTGGCTGACGACGCGATGCAGGGCCGCGCGATGAACACGCCCGGGGGCCGGGCGGCGGGGGACTTCCTGGCCGCGGAGCTCAAGAGCCTGGGGTTGCGGCCCGCCGCGCCGCACGGCCGCTACATCCAGGACTGTGGCCAGGGCTGCCGCAACGTTCTCGGGCTGCTCCCGGGCAGCGACCCGGCCCTGGTCGAGGCAACG
>DAISIS010000416.1:0-5176 GCA_036821925.1 Pirellulaceae bacterium | reverse complement strand
CCTGTGGATCGATATCGCCGACGGGCCGCACGATGTCCGGGTTGAGCACTCCGGGGTTCCAGCCGACCGTACCGTCTTTTATCCAATAGCGGCGGATGAACGACAACTTCGTTTCGTGCTCGAACCCGTAGAAGATGCGGGCGGGCACACGCTGCCGGTACGCCTGCTCCACTGCCTGCGCAATCCACTTGGGCAGCTGCGCGGCATAGTCCTTGCTCAGCTGGCTGCCGCCGGATGTGAAATCATCGAGGGCCGAATCGCCGATCACGACGGGGGCTGTGTGCGTGTGGGTGGCCGATATCATCACGTGCAAGGGGGGAATGCCGGTCTGCTCTGTGATGATGCGCCGGGCTTCGAGAACCACTGGCCGCGACAAACCGATCAAATCGCAGGTCACCATCGCCACCTGGGTCGCCCCGTCGTCCAGGACGACCGCTCGCGCACAGATGTCATCCAGCACGCCCTCGCTGCCCCGGACGCTGTAGTAACCGGCCAGCGGCGTGCCGAGCGGTGGCGTGATTTTCACAATCGCCGCTCCCAGCCGGATCTCGCTGCCTGCCGCAACTGCCGACGCGGCCAGGCAGCAGCCGATCGCGCTCACAAGAATCAGAGAGAACATTCCACAATGATATGTGCTGAACATGATTGAATCCTGTAGTGACTGACCAAGAGATGATTTCACTCACTGGCTGCCGGTTCGCCCACACCTGCCGCTTGCCTGGTTAACTGATGCCTGAGTCGACTGAGTCGCTCGCGGATCGGCTGCAGTTCGGGCGCGATCGATCGGTAGAACGCGGACAAGGCTTCTTGCTGCTCGGCCGCTCGTTGATCCTCGGTTGTCTCCAGAATCGGCACCAGCGAGGGCGGGAGGTCCCCGCACGGTGGCTGGGCGGTAGTCGCCGACAGGCGGACGGAACTGGCCAGCCCGGGCGGCATGGGGTCGTGCGACTGCAGGGTCAGCTCGAGCAGTGTTCCTTGCGGAAAGCCGGCACTGTGTCGCAGCTGCATGATCGCGACCTGTCGCGCACCGTCCTGGGCGCCCGGCAGTTGCTGCGCAGCGCCCCAATCAAGAAACGGCTGTGCGAACACAACCTGCATCGGGGACAGATCGAGTCGGAGGCTGGGCTGGGGGCGAGTGGCCACCTGCTGCTGCCACACCACCTGGCGCGCATCGTCATAGAGCGTGACCCGGAAGTCGCTCAGCCGATCCTCCAATTCACCGTCCGTGCGATTGTGGATGACCACGCAGCTGATTGGCTCCAAGCTCCCCAAATCCACTTCCCACCACGGATTCAGTTCGAAATTGGTGTGCGTAACGGAGTCGCCTCCCCACGAGCCATCGGTATTGCCATCGACAGCATGGGCAGCCACCGCATCCAACGTGGTGCTCGACTGGCGGGCGGGCTTCTGCAGTGCCAGGTTCGTGTGTCCTTGCAGCACCTGCACTTCGGCCAGGTGCAGGAATTCGCTGCGGTCGGGAATCTCAATCCGTACGTATCGGCCGCAATACGGCTGGCCGTCCACGCGCCGGGCCACGAGGGAAAGGTGATGCGGCAGAGACAGGTCGGTCGCCGCCTCGCCAGCAGCCGGCCAAGCAGCCGGCAGTTCCAGCCGCAGTGCGGTGATACCGGTCAGGTCGGACCGGTATTTCAGCGGTCCGGCGACGCGCAGATCGGTGGCTTGGGGCTCGGTCGAATCGCCGCCGGTCGTCGAGGTCTGGGGATCTCCGGTCAGGCACTCCAGGTGACTCCAACCTGGCCGCGCCTCCCAGGCACGCTGAGCGGTCACCAGCTCAGGAGTGGAGGTGGTGAGTATCTCCGTCAAGCGGTCGATTTCTGATTCGGCCCAGTCCCGCCACTCGTCCCAGGGCAGTTCCTGCCGCAGTGTCACGGGGCCCAGCAGGCCGGAGTCGGTCGGTCCGAGATTGTCCGAATGGTTGGTGACGGTGTAATGAGGAGCAATCGTATTGGCCACGCGTATCTCCAGCGCATTGGGGCCGCTACGCAGTAGGTGCGTGACGTCGAAACTGAAGGGGCGAGCCAGTCGCACGCCTGCAGACCGGCCATTGACAAACACCTCGGCTGCGACCAGGACTTGTCCGAGATCGAGAATCGTTCGCCGCCCGATCTGCTCTGCCGTGCACTGGAACGTCTGCCGGTAGACACCGATCCCGCTATAGGTCGGCAGCCCCATATCCGCCCACAGGCCGGGTTGAATCTTGCCTTCGGCCAGCTCCACACTCAGCGGCAGCGGGAAGGCGGCCCCGCCATAAGCCCCCCCGCGCATGTCGAGGCGCACGGCGACCGTCGAAGTGCTCTCCGCCGGGCAAGGCAGACTTGCCACACCTTCCTGGATCTGTACGGGCTGGCCATCGACCCAGACCTGGGCCGGGACATCGGTATGGAGTGTCAGGGTCTTCAAGCCGGGGGGCGCCAGGAAGCGAAACCAACCGCTGCGCTCGGCGGCTGACGGCTTGATGTCGTAGACAACTTCTGGTACCGCGTCAAAGCAGGTCAGGTAGGGGGACGGCAGGTCGATCGAAAGCGCTCGGCGCGGTTCGGTCACCAGGCCCTGGTTCTCCAGCGGTGCCCTGCCCCACGGTTCGGCACCCATACGTGCCAGCACGCTGGCCGGTTTCCAGGCGGTGTCGTCGAAGTCGAGGTCCTGCCAGTGTTCCTGTTCCCGGGCCGCCGCGCGCCACGTTCCATCGGAGATCAGCGCCAAGTCTCGTCCATCGCGGTAGCGAACAGCCAGAACGCAGCCCAGGGCCTTCATGTCGGCTTCGGCGTGCACATTCTGCCCAGCAAACGCTTGCACCCAGGCGGCTATCACGTTCCGCCCTGCCCGCAGATAGCGCGTCACGTTCAAGGACTCGGGGTGAGTCCACTGCGCCCACGGGCCGATCTCTTCGTGGACCTTGTGGCCGTTGATGAACAGCTGGTAGCCGCTGTACCCGGTCGCCACAAGTCTCGCGTCGCTCGGCACCTCGTCCAGCTCGAATGTCCTCCGCAAGTAGCCGGCGGCCGGATCGCTGCCGCGGATCCAGAAGGCATCGCCCAGATCGGGAGCCGGGTGCCGGCGCGCCGCTTCGGCCAGCGTGCGCGCGGCAGGAGGCTCCCGCTCGACAAACAGCATGCCCCGACCGCCGTCGGGCAGTTCCAGCAGCACGTCGTTCTCACCGGCCTCCAGCGGGAGATTCCCCACGGCGTCTTCAAACGGTTGCTCCACACCGTTGACCCACAGCCGCGCCGACGTGTTTCGCAACGCGACGCGCAGTCCCAGCCGCTGAGGTTGCGGCACACACAGACGTGTGAAGAGCAGTTTGCGCCCGGCAGGCAAGTCCAGGAACTCCTGATCGATCGCGCCGTCGGGATAGCCGCTGTGCCCGCCCCAGGGAACCGGGCGGGCCAGGCCGATCTTCTGCGAATACTCGACCGGTTGCCAGTGCGATGCATTGCCGGCCCAGGCCGCGGGAACGCGTGCGGCAATGCCGTGTTCCTTCGTCAGCAACTGCGCCGGTAGCGGTGTGCCGGCCGGGATGTCAGCTAGGCACAGCCAGTACGGTCCAATACTGTATCGGGCTAGCGGCCAGTCCGAGTCATCGAAATCGGGCCGGTTCCAGCCGGCCTCCAGCCCCGCCTGCGCCGTGCCCTCGGCGTAGCGGAAACTGCGGATCTCCGGCCCAATCAACTCGTCAGACGGCGGCCAACGGAACTCACCCCAGTGATTGTCGCGCGTCGGCATGACCGAAAACGTCCAGGCCTCCGGCAAAGCCAGTTCGAGGTCTGCAGGCTGCAGCAGTCCGCCCGGGGATGCGCTCTGCTGCTGATCACCCGGTTGCCCGTCTCGCGATGGCTGCGCATCAGCGGGGCGAAAGACGATGAGCTGGGCGATATTGCCCACCAGACGATGCTGCACGACGGTGACACCTTCGCGGCGCTCGAACCAGTCGACCGGTCGCACCTCTCCGCTGAACGCATCCCAGATCTCGGGGATGCCGTGGACGCGGCAGCGCGCGTCCAGCTCCACCGGCGCATCGGTGGCGTTCTGGACGAGGAAGGCATGCACGTCGCCGATGCGGCGGTGAGCGACGACGACCCCTTCCGTATCCGTCGCAAAATCGCGGCTGAGGTGCTCGCGCAACAGGAGCGTCACCTGTTCCAGCTCGCCAGGTGCGAAGATCACCAGGCCACCGGCCGCTGTTTTGCGCACGGTGCCTGCCGGCCGATTCAGCTGCGTAAGGGACTCGCCGAACAGTCGTTCCAGCAATTGGGGCAGCTGGGGATCGGCCCGCCCGGCGTCTGTCGTGGCCGACGGCAGCCGTCCCACGAACGCGACGATACCGCCGCTTTCCGCCAGCGCTATGGCCCGCTCGAGAACCGCACGCCGGACGGTGGGCTGCGGCGCGAACACGAGGGCCTGGTAGGGATTACCGCCCGCGATCAGTTGGCCGTTGTGGAGGGACGCCGACAAAATCGAATCATCATCGATGATGTCGTTGTCAATCGCCGCATCGAACAACGCGCGCGAGATCTGCATGAAAATGTTGTAGTCGGGGCGCTCCTCGTCCGGCGGATCGCCCGCCAGCAGGCTCGCGACGGGATAGTGCACCGCGACATCGACAACATGCGTCCCCTGGCTCATCAGGTAGCTGGTGCGCGCTACCCAATCAGACAGCGTGTGATAGTAACACCAGTAAGGCTGCTGCCAGTGCGGATCGGGTGCTGCGTGTTCCCAGGTGTTGGCGCGATTGGAATAGTACAGCCCATGCTCGTTGTAGAGATTCGCCCCGAAGACGTAGTTTGCCGAGAGCCAGCTCAGCGTCTGATCGGTAGTGCGCCCCCAGCCGCTGGAATGGAAATCTTCGGCCCAGACACGTGGCCGTTGGTAGAGACGCGCGATCGACGCGGCAATCTTGGTGTCATAGTAGTTCCGCCGCGCAACCGGTTCGCTGCCTGCGTCGTCAAAGCCGGGCGAGGAGAACCAACGCTGCGTCCGAAAATAGTCGATATAGGCGAAGCTCTGCTGATCGATGTTCTGCCGTCCCCAGTTGTCGTGGCTGGTCAACAGATTGCGCTGGGCGATCCAGTCGTACACACGTTTCCAGTAACACTCCTCGTCCAGGCTCAGATAGGCATCGAGAAAATCGGTACGGTATTTCGGCGTCAGCGGGCCG
>DAISIS010000415.1:0-5195 GCA_036821925.1 Pirellulaceae bacterium | reverse complement strand
TCACCAGTCCCGGTCCGTGCGTATCGGCCAGCAGGATCTGTTGGCAGGCACGCGTGCGACACGATGGGTGGTCCCTGTCACGGGCCAGCCCGAGCACGGGCACGCCGCGCGCGGCCAGGATCCGCGCCGTCTGCAGACCGGTGATGCAGTCGAGCCCGATCACGATGGCAGGCGGACGCGCACTGGGCTGCCACGACCACGAGCCGAGGCCGTGTTTAAGATCGATCGTATTGCGGGGCATAGGCCTGGTCACTTTCTAGCATGACAACTGGGGCGGCAGTCTCGGGCTGCCGGCCCTGCATGAAGACGACATCCAGTCGGGTCCCGCCGTCGGCCAGATGCGCCAGCACATCGCGGAACTCCAACCGGCCGAAATCGGACCGTCCTCGCCATTGGTCGATGGTCCGCTGCAGCGCCTGCAGGCCTGCCGGCCCAAACTTGGCCACGCCGGCCCACTCGCCGTGCGCGTCCTCGGGCTGGAACGCGACCAGCCGCGACTTTGCCGACGCGTCGTGGCGAGACCATGCCCGATCGCAGCGCACCAGGTGGTCGAAGTGGACGGTGCCGGTCTCGCACTCCGCAAGCGCGTCAACCAGCAGCACGATGTCTCCCGATTCCTGCAACAGCTGGGCCAGACGCTGGGGCGGGACCAGCGCGTCTCCCACCCATACCAGGACGCTGCCCGCGTGTCCGTCGAGGGCGCACGCCAGGGACGCCAGCGGCGCGCCGTCCGCTGCCGGGGAGTCGACCACCGCCGGGGGCGACGTCGATGCTCCGCCATTCCCAGTCAGGCCTTGCAGGATAACCACATCCCGGACGCCCGCCGCATGCAGCTGCGCGACCTGCTGGTGGACGACCGCCCCGCCGCGGTGCGGAGCGTCGGTTCGGTGGTGCCGGGCAGCGTCGGCGAGGGCCGCATCCGGCAGAGGCTGGTGGATAGGGGGCTCCGGCGCGGCGGACCACATGACGGCTTTGGGCAGCGTCTGCCGGACCGGCAGGTAACGGCGTTCGGCCGTTTTGAGTTCATCCGCATCCTGCAGGCGGAAGACCTCCTGGACGGAGGCGATGACTGGCTCGAGCTCGGCCACCGAGCGGGTCCGGCTGATCGCCGCGGTGGTGGTCTGCATGGCGGTAATGCTCGACCGCAGCAGGTGGTTTGCCCAGATCACGATCCGGACGCCAGCCTGTTCGAACACTTCGGTGGGGGTGGCACAGTACGTGGTGGGGACGATGATGACCGGGCACCGCTGGCCCCACTCGCGCATGAACGCCACGATCTGCTCGGCGGTGCGCAGCTTGCTGTGGATCAGGATCGCATCCGCGCCGGCGGCCTGATAGGCGTCCGCACGCCGCAGAGCTTCGTCGAGCCCCCAGCCGGCGATGAGCGCTTCGACGCGCGCGACCACCGTGAAGTTTTGATCCTGCTGGGTATCCTTGGCCGCCTTGATCTTGCCGACGAATTCGTCGACTTCCGCCAGCGGCTGCTGTTCGCCGCCAATGAAGGAATTCGTCTTCGGGAACAGCTTGTCCTCGATGCACATGGCCGCCACCCGGCGCTGTTCCAGTTTGCGGACCAGACGCCGGACATTGTTGAAGTTGCCGTAGCCGGTGTCGGCGTCCAGCAGGATGGGGATGGACACGGCGTCCGTCATGTACTCCACGACGTCCAGCACCTGCGTCCAGCTGGCCTCGTTGTTGTCCCGCACACCCAGGGCCGCCGAGATGCACAGGCCGCTGGCCCAGATGCCCTTGAACCCCGCCTCGGCCACGATCCTGGCGCTGAGCCCGTCGTGGGCCTCCATCAGGAACTCGGTCTGGTCGGCGGACAGCAACTCCCGGAACTGCCGGGCTGTCGTCACGCTCATGTTCTTCTCTCCTTTCGCTGCTTCGTTTGTCTGGAATAGTCCGGCCGGGCGGCACCTCCTGACGCGCCGGCCTCAGGCCGACTAACTGCGCACCAGGCACGCGGCGTCGTGTGCGCGGTGAGCGTCCGCAAACTCCGTGATGATGCGCACCACAACCTGCCCGATCTCGAACTGCGAATCGACGGTGCTGGCTCCGATGTGCGGAGTGAGGATCACGTTGGACAACGCGGCCAACGGCGACCTCGCGCCGGCCCCTTCCTGCTGGTGCACGTCCAGCGCGGCGCCGCGCAGCGGGCCGTGCGGCGCGAGTGCATCGCGCAGCGCCACCTCGTCAACCACTCCTCCGCGCGACAGGTTGACCAGGAACGCACCCGGCTTGACCTGCGCCAGACGCCGCGCGTCGATCAGGTGACGCGTGGACTCCTGGAGCGGCACGTGGATGGAAAGGAAGTCCGACCGCTCCAGCACCTCGTCCAGGGTGGCCAGCTGGATGCCCATCTGGGCATAGTCCTGGATGAGGGCCGGCGTCGCGGGGCCTTCGATGCAGCCGAGCACCTCCATGCCCCACGCTGCGCCCAGCCGGCCGACACGCGAACCGATCTGACCAGCGCCGACGATCCCCAGCGTCTTGCCGGTCAGTAGGTACCCCTCCAACTCGTACTTGGCCCAGTGTCCGCCGCGCAGCAGCTGGTCGGCGCGCAGCAGGTTGCGGGCCAGCGCCAGCATCATGGCAAAGGCCATCTCGGCCACCGCCTTCGCCCCCGGCTGCGGGATCGTCACCAGCTGCAGGCCACGCTCCTTCACCCGGGCCAGATCGATGTTGTCCAGGCCGCAGCCGGCACGCACCAGGAGCTGCAGACGCGGAGCGGCATCGAGCAGCTCGCCGCTGAGGTTCACGCCGCTGCGGAACACCAGCACCTCAGCATCGGCCAGCGCCGTCTGGAGTTCCTGCCCGGCGGCGGCATACGCGCACACCACCGTGTGTTCGCTCGCCAAATGCCGGATCGCTGCCTCGTCGATCGGACTGATGATCAGAATCTTCATGCCTCGGATACCCTCACTTTCTGGTTCGGTTTGCTGTTCCCGCCACCCGCTGACTCACCCACGCTGCCTCACCCCCCCTGCCCCGCACCTTGCGTCCGGCCCGGCCGCGCCGCGGCGGCGCAGGTCATAGTCGCGGCACACAACGTCTCCAATCTGCCGCACGATGTCGTCCACCGGCTGCAGCGCGTCGATCCGTACGAACCGCTGCAGGATGTTCTCCAGGCTGCTCAGTTCGGCGCGTTTGCGTTCGAGATACTCGAGCGTTCCTTCGCCTTTGCGAGCCAGCAGCACGTCGGCCGGCGCATCGAGATACACGGTGACATCGGGGCGCGGGTACAGTCGGCGGAGGATGAAGCCGTGGATGCGCCGGTGCAGCGGGCGGTGCCCCGCGGCTGGCGCCACATCGCTGGCGTAGTAGTCCAGCAGATAGTGGCGGTCAAACAGGACGACGTAGCCGCGCCGTTGATAGCCCCAGACGACACACTGCCGGAACCACTCTTCGGCCAGTTGGTTGGCCAGTCGCAGCGCGGCTTTGGACCCGGCCGCCAGCCGCCGCACGAGACCGCGTGGCGGAGTTGCGATCCGTGCCGGGTCTTGGGGGCCCGACAGATCCGGCCGCTTCCCGCGCGCACGCTTCAACTGGAGATACAGCCAGGTCCACGGCAGCATCAGCGAACTGGCCTCCAGATTGATCCCCATGTACACGTAGCGCGACGGCACGGGCAACTGCCGCGCCAGCGCCTGACAGACGGTTGTCTTGCCGGCCCCGTCGGGGCCAATCAACGCCACCGAGAACATGTGTCGGTCCTCGCCATGAATGTGCCCGCCAGTCAACGAAACAACGGTTCGACCGCGTCGAAGAGCCGCGGAATTGCCACCGGATACGGATGATAGACCTCGTGCGCTTCCAGCCCCTCCCAGGCCCGCAGCAACAGGTCGCGCTCCACCGACTCGGCCTGCTCCAGCGACTCGTTGATGCGCGTCGGGAAGGCAAAGCGGTACTTCGTGTAGAACGACAACAGCGGCTGTCGCTCCTCCTGCAGCGAGAAGACCATTCGCCGCGCGATCCGTTGCGCGCTGGCCGGCCGCACTTCAATCTCAGACGCGGCGTGGCTGGCGACGAACAGCAGCTGACGGGGCACGCCCGCCGCAGGAACGCGGCGGATGCCGAACGCGCGCTCCGGAGGCACGTGTACGAACAGCTGCCGCTGGAGCGCCGGTACCAGCCGGTGCATCACACCGTCCCGGCCGCGGTTGGACAGCAGGCCCTGGGTGCTGGAAATCAGGCGAATGGTGGCCCGCAGGGCGGCCAGCCGCGCCCGCTGGCGCCGATCCACGACCCGCCGCAGGCTCGGCATCTCGCGCAGATGCCAGTCCCAGATGGTCACCGGCTCCGGAATGCCGCACATCCGATCGGCCGCTGCGTGGAGGTAGATCCACTCGTCACCGATGTACTCCGCACCGCGGGCCACGAACGCCAGCAACGTCTCGGTCTTGCCTCCTTTGGACCAGCCGGTCACCAGCGTGCCCGTCCCGCGGAACGTGAAGGCCGCCGCGTGCACGGGCACGACCCCCTTGCCCAAGGCGGTCAGGTTGATGATGGGGATCAGCAGCGGTACGGCGGACAACCCAGACTCGCAGACGATCTCGCAGGGGCCTCCAATCTGGTCGAAGGGGATCTGCACGCGGCAGGGCGTCTTGCGCCGGCCGCGCAGGATCAGGAACGCATCCTCGCTGAAGGCCGCGTCGTGCACGCCCAGGTAACAGAGTCGCGGGCCGGTCTCGAGACGCGTGACGAACCGGATGACGATGTCCGGCTCGCGCGCCAGCGGCGCTTCGATGGGGCCGAGCTGGCGTGTCACCGCCGCCCGGTCGTGCGGCGTGGCGCCGATGAGCCGAATGCCGACGATGCCGTGCAGGTCGTAGTCGACACAGGGCACGCTGCCGGACGCTGGGGGGGATGGTTTCAGTTGCAGCACGGGCGGTCGTCCGTTGGCCCCGGCGCCGGCTGCCGCTGCGAAGCGGCCACGCCCAGGTCGCCGGCCGCCGCCGCCACCGCGACGACGAGCCAGAAGTAGCGGATGTAGGCGAAGTGCAGAAATACCCCGGTGACCAGGTAGGCCAGCAAGGCCAGTAACAGTCCTGTGGCGGTGTGGAACCGGCGGGTGTCAGTTTGCCGCCAGAAAGCTCGGGCGCGCACCAGGCGGATGAAGACCACCGACAGGATGACGCCGAAACAGGCCAGCCCCAGCAGGCCGGTTTCCGCGGCCAGTTCGACGTACAGGC
>DAISIS010000414.1:0-5209 GCA_036821925.1 Pirellulaceae bacterium | reverse complement strand
CGAGCACGTCGACCATGTCCAGCGCACACCCTTGACTGCCCGAGTCCGGGAACACCATGTGGAACCACAATTCTGTGCTCGATTCCGTTGCCGTGAACGACCACAGCTGCGGCACCCAGCCCATGCTGACTCGCGAGGACTCGGAAGCGTCGAACGTGAACTCCTGCGCTTCGCCTGCGGCCAGGACCTTAAGCGTCGTGAGGGGCTCGCCGCCGGGATTGCCGGCCATCATGAACGAAACATCGTACTGGTGGCCCGGGTTGGTGGCGAAGGTCTGAGCGATGCCGCCCGGCCCGTTGCGGCCGTTCAGGTCCAGGCTGCGCAGGCCGTCTGCCGGCTGCCAGTACGTGGTGATGATTTCGATGTCGCGCCCCGCGACAGGTGCCTTCACGACCCAGCCTGTGATGGACGTGTCGGCGTCCGGGCAGAGCAGGTAGCCGGGATGGTCCGGGACGTCCGGACCGGCCTCAAAACTGCCGTTGACAATCAGGGATGCGCTGGCCGGCGCCGTCAGGGCACAGGCGGCAATCACTATGAGAAGCGACGGTGTGAGTCGCATGGCCCGACCTCCTAGCTTCCTCCGATATCGCCCGGTCATCGAGGGTCACATGCCGCCCCAGCCCCGCCAGTCCTTAGCCTAATCTCATTCGCGGCACAGGGGAATAGCACGCCCCACCGGTTGGTCTCCGCCCCTTGCGCGTGTGGCGATGAGCCAGGGCGTCCGCCAAACTCTTGTCTCGGACGAGAGCCGCCAGTAGGATAGACGGAGCGGCCGGCCGAGAGGTGGGGGGGCCGTGGGAGATACCTGTCTGGTCCTTATTGTTCGCGAAGAGATGTACATCGAACGCCGCGCGATGCGTGCCTTTCCCGTCGGCCGGCGGGAGGGTTGGCACGCGTGCCCGTCTTGGCTTCCGTGCCCTGGCTGCAGCCGTCCAGGCGTTCTGCGAATAAGGCTGCCGGCGACGTCCGATCTGACAGGCCAACCGCTGGCGCGCGGGCGCGATTCCGCCGGACAGCGGGGGGTGTCGGGATGCGCCCGCTGCGGCTGCCGACACCACACCATGCCAAAGCGTTCGACCAGGTTCCGCTGACGAATGAGGCCGCTGCTGTTACGGGAGTTCGAGATGTCCAAGTCACTGCGTGCACGCCGTCGTTCTGCTCGTCGTCTGCTGCGTCTCGAGGCGCTGGAAGGCCGCCTGCTGCTGGCGGGCGATCTGGACGACGCGCTGGCCGAGGCCCTCTCGTTCGGCGCCGCCTCCACCGCGCCCGCCATGTACGAGTCGATGATCCTGCCCGATACGGACGTCGATATGTATGGCTTCACCGTCACGGCCGGTCAGACTGTCGACATTGACATCGACACGCCGATCAACGGCCCGGGAGGATTGGACTCCTACGTGCGGCTCTTCAACTCGGGAGGGCATCAGCTGGCGTTCAACGACCATGCGTTTGCTCCCGGCGAAGAGGCGCTGGGGTACGACTCCTATCTGCGTTACACATTCACCTCAACCGGGACGTACTATGTCGGTGTGTCGAATGCGACGAACACCGACTACAATGCCGTCAATGGCCTGGGCGATACTGCGGGTGGGGCCAATGCCACCGGCACGTACACCATCACCGTGCAGGCGTTGCCCGTCGATGCGGACGATGCCCTGTCCGAGGCGGTTATCCTGGGTGACATCTCGGCGACCCCGGTCACAGTGCATGCGAGCGTCACGCCGGACGTCGACGTGGACATGTACCGTTTCACAGTCGATGCCAATCAGGTCGTTGATTTCGACATCGACACGCAGCTCAACGGTCCCGACGGACTGGAGTCCTACCTCCGGTTATTCAACGGGCAGGGCCAGCAGCTGGCGTTCAACAACGCCGGCATGGCGCCCGGCGAGAATCTGCTGGGGTACGATGCCTTCCTGCGACACACGTTTTCGTCGCGCGGGACGTACTACATCGCGGTCTCCAACGCGGCCAACACGCAATACAGTGCCTCCACAGGCGACGGCGACACGGCCGGCGGGCTGTATGCGGTGGGTGACTATCAACTGACCATCCGGACTGCTCCCGAGGTTCCCACGGACACCGACGATGAGATCTCCGAAGCGGTGTCGCTCGGCGATGTCTCCACGACACCGCGCACTGTCACGGCCAGCATCACACCCGATGTCGACGTGAACATGTACCGTTTCACGGTCGATGCGAATCAGGTCGTCGATTTCGACATCGACACGGCGCTCAACGGGCGGGGCGGGCTGGGATCCTACCTGCGCCTGTTCAACTCGCAGGGGCAGGAACTGAGTGCGAACAACGATGGGTTGGCGCCCGGCGAGAACGAGCTGGGGTTCGACGCCTACCTGCGACACACGTTCTCCAGCTCGGGAACCTATTACCTGGGGGTCTCCAACGCGACGAACACCACGTACAGCGCGACCACGGGACGCAGCGACGTGTCGGGGGGAGAGCATTCCACCGGTGACTACACCCTGACGGTGCAGGCAGTGCCGGGGGACGGGAACGATCAGCTGTCCGAAGCCACCGGCCTCGGATCGATCACCCGCGACCCGGACACGGCTGCCGCCATCATCGTGACCGACATCGACGTCGATCTGTATCGCTTCAGCGTCAGCAGCGGGCAGACGGTCGACTTCGACATCGATACGGCCGAGAACGGCAGCGACGGACTGGGGTCCTACCTGCGGCTGTTCGATTCACAGGGCCGGCAACTGGCTTCCAACAACGACGGGGCCGCACCGGGAGAACTCGTCGTCGGCTTCGACGCCTATCTGCGGTACCGGTTCACCAGCAGCGGCACGTACTACATCGGCGTCTCAAATGCCAACAATACGGCGTATGACCCAGCGACTGGAGGGAACGATAAGGCGGGCGGGCTGAACTCCATCGGCAGTTATGAGCTGATCGTGCAGACCGCGCCAGACGACCCGGTGGACACTGACGATGAGACGTCCGAGGCCATCGAGCTGGGAGCCGTTACAGACTCACCGGTGATGGTGGACACGGCGATCACGCCCGATATCGATGTGGATATGTACCGCTTCACCGTGACGGCCGGTCAGGTCGTGGACTTCGATGTCGACACGCCATTCAATGGTGCGGGCGGACTGGGCGCCTATCTACGCCTGTTCAACGCGCAGGGGAATGAACTGGCCTCCAACAACGACGGCGCCGCGCCGGGCGAAAACGAAGTCGGCTTCGATCCCTATCTGCGGTATACGTTTGCCAGCCGGGGCACCTATTACCTGGCCGTCTCGAACTGGAACAACACGCAGTTCAACCCGGAGACTGGCGCGGGGGATACGGCCGGCGGCAATCATGCCGTGGGCAGCTATCGGTTGAGCGTGCAAGGACTGCCCGTCGACACGAACGACTCGTTAAGTGAAGCCACCGTCTTGCAGGCCGTGACGACCACGCCGCAACGCGTCGAAGACTCGATCGAGACCGATATCGACGTCGATATCTACCGGTTCACGGTGACAGAAGACCAGATTGTCGGCTTCGACATCGACACGCTGCAGAACGAGTCGGGGTACGGGCTGGGATCCTACCTCCGGTTGTTCGATGACGACGGCCGGCAGCTGGCGTCGAACGATGACGGCGCCGCGCTGGGCGAGACCGTGCTGGGTATCGACGCGTATCTGCAGTACACATTCACGCGGCGCGGCACCTACTATCTGGCGGTCTCCAACGCGAACAACAAGCTATTCAATCCCGAAACCGGGGCGGGCGACACCGCGGGTGGCTTGGACTCCATCGGCGACTACACGCTGCTGGTGCAGGAACTCTCGACCGACAACCCCACGCTGAGCCTGTTGCTCAGTCCGCCGGCGATCCGCGAGGATGGCGGTACCGCGACGGCCACCATCACCCGCCAGGCCGGGGATGTGAGTCTGCCGCTGGTTGTCAGTCTAGCCAGCAGTGATGCCACGGCGGCCTCCGTGCCCACGACCGTGACGATTCCGGCCAACAGCGCCACCGCGACGTTTACCGTGACCGGCGTCGACGACACGCTGCTCGACGGCACGCAGTCGGCGACCATCTCCGCCAACGCCGACGGGTATGTGTCCGCGGCTGCCGTCGTCCAGGTGACGGACTATGAGACCTTGACCGTGACGGTCAGCCCCGGGGTCATGAGCGAGGAGGGTGGCACGGCCACGGGGACTGTCCGACGCAGCAACACAGACAACGCGGCTCCGCTAACGGTGACACTCAGTAGCAGCGATACGAGCGAAGCGACCGTGCCATCCCAGGTCGTGATTCCAGCCGGCCAGGCGGCCGTGTCGTTCGTCGTGACAGCGCGCGACGACACGCTGCTCGACGGCGTCCAGACCGTGATCATCAGCGCCACCGCGGCCGGCTATGTCGGCATCAGCGGGACCGTCGACGTGGCCGATTCCGAGGGGCTGGAGCTGATCGTCGCCGTGGCGGCGATGAGCGAACAGGGAGGGACGGCGACCGCCACGGTGCGGCGCGCGGCGTCGGAAGTGGCCGCGGCCCTGACGGTCAGCCTGGTGAGCAGCGACGCGAGCGAAGCGACCGTGCCGGCCTCCGTTACCATTCCCGCCGGCGCGGCCACCGTGGACTTCGTCATCACGGCCGTCGATGACGCGCTGCTGGACGGCACCCGCACCGTGCTCATCACGGCCAGCGGTGAGGGGTATGGAGTCAGCAGCGCCGCGATCGATGTGACGGACTACGAAACCATCACGTTGACGATCGACCCGACGACGATCACGGAACGCGGCACGGCTACGGGAACCGTGGTGCGCAGCAATACAGATGACCACGCACCGCTGACGGTGACGCTGACCAGTGACGACACGACCGAAGCGACCGTGCCGGCCACCGTCACCATTGCGGCCGATGCGGCGAGTGCGACGTTTGTGGTCAGCGGGGTGGAGGATGCGGTCGTCGATCGGACGCAGCACGTGGTGGTGACCGCCTCGGCCGCGGGGTTTGTCGGCAGCAGCGCGGGACTCGATGTGATCGATTTTGAAGCGGTGCTGACGCTGACCCTGAGCGGAGACCTGCTCTCGGAGCACGGCGGCACCCTCAGCGGCTCCGTCTCCCGGACCGCGCTCGACGTGACCGCCCCACTTGTTGTCAGCCTGACCAGCAGCGACGTTACGGCGGCCATCGTCCCCGCGACCGTCACGATCCCCGGAGGGGCGTTGAGTGCGGCATTCACCGTCAC
>DAISIS010000413.1:0-5236 GCA_036821925.1 Pirellulaceae bacterium | reverse complement strand
AGCTGCGCCCGCCCAGCTGATGCCAGACCCGCATCACGTTGAGCCAGTCGTCCGTCAGCACCTTGCCGCGCGTGATCTGGCGCCGCACACGGTCCACCAGAATCTCCGCGCCGCCGCCCGGGATGCTCCCCAGCCCCACGTCGCGCAGCCGCTCCAGCACCGTGCGGAGCGGCAGTCGCGAGATCTTGGTGAAATGATGAATCTCCGGCGGACTGAACCCGTGCACATTCACCTGCGGGTAGTGCTGCTTGATATCGCGCAGCAAATCCTCGTACCACTCGAGCGGCAGCGTGGGATGCAGGCCCCCCTGCAACAGGATCTGGTTGCCGCCCCGCTCGACCGTCTCCGCAATCTTGTCCAGCAGCACGTCGCGCGACAGGAGGTAACCGTCGTGGCTGCGCGGTGCGCGGTAGAACGCACAGAAGTTGCACACGGCCGCACAGATGTTCGTGTAATTGATGTTGCGGTCGATGTTGTAGGTGCGATACGGCTCGGGATGCAGCCGCCGGCTCACCGCCTCCGCCGCCCGCCCCAACGCCACCAGTTCGCACGACGCGAGCAGCTCGCGTCCTTCGGACATCGTGATGCGCTGGCCCGCTACCGCCTTGTCCAGGATGCGATCGCTCATGACACATTCAGCCGCCGCAAGCCGGATGGGCTGGGACGCGGTACGAACCCGAAGTCGGCCGCCTGCTGGAGAAACAACTGCAGACCCTGCTGCTCACGCGGCCCCAGATAGAAATACAGGTTGTCGCGGAAATAGGACAGGCAGGCGGCCACCGCCAGGTTCACCGCCGGTCCCGCCTGGGCCGCGATCTGGTCGAGATGGTCCAGCGCCGCATCCCGGATCCGGCTCAGCGCCGCCGCCATGCGCCGCGTATCGATCCCCGGCCGCGCGGCCCACACGGCGAACACAAACGGCAGACCCATCGCGCTGCACCACTCCGCACCCAGGTCCCATGCGGCGGGGAACGCGTCGCGCGACGCGTGGATGGCGCGGTCCCCGATCACCAGCACACCGTCCGCCGCCACGTCCGCGGGCCCGTTGCCGATCGGCAGCGGCAGCAGCGTGGGGGTCAGCCCGAACCGCCGCCGCAGCAGGATCTGGACCAGCGCCACGCTCGTCCGGGAACCTTCGTCCAGCGCCAGCGAACGGATCTGATCGATCGGGACGCGGCTGAGCAGCTTGACACTCAGCACCGGACCCCGGCAGGCGATGCAGGCGTCCGACACGATCGAATACCCGGTGTGCTGGAAACACTCGATCACGGGCACCAACGCCACGTCCAGGTCGCTGCGGGCGAGCCGGTCAGCCAGGCGGCTGGGCAGATCCAGCACCAGCTCCGCGTCCGGCGCCCACTCGTCGAAACGATAGATCAGCGGCTTGGTATTCAGGTAGGAAACCGCGCCCACACGCAGCTTCCGCGGACCTGACTGCGACACGACCACGCGCTGATTCTCCTCTCATCGCGACCGCCCTCGGCGACGGGGCGCCCGGAAACACCTGCCTGACGACCGACAACCAGAGATTATATTGAGCAACCGACGACCCGCCTAGACGCTGCCCGGCAGGCGGCCGCTGCCGCCCCGTCTGCCTCAGGGCACCTCCAGCCCGCCCCAGTACGCGGGCAACGGCGCAACGACCGTCCGTGCCTCATGCGTCATCGGATGATAGAAGGTGATGCGCCGCGCGTGCAACGCAATGCACTGTTCCCGCGGGTCGCTCCGCGGCGGGCCGAACGGCTGCTGCGCGCCGTACTGGAAATCGCCCGCCACTGGATGCTGATGCGCACTGGCCTGGACGCGGATCTGATGATACCGGCCGGTGTCGAGCTCGATCTCCACGCACGTGCGGCCGTCACACCGGCTCAGCACACGAAAGCGGAGCCGGGCCAGCCGCGCCAGCGGATGCCCTGCCGCGAGCACCTCCGCGCGCGCCTGGTCCGGGACTTTCCCGACATGGTCTACCCACTCCCCGGCGTCCTCCGCCAGCTCCCCCTCCAGCCACGCCACGTAACGCTTGTCGACCATCCGCCGCTCGAACTGCCCCGACAGACGCCGCGCCGCACGCACATGACGGGCGAACAGCAACACCCCGGACACCGGCCGGTCCAAACGGTGCGGGATCCCCAGATAGATGCGACCCGGTTTCGCGTCCCGCTGCTGCAGATACCGCCGCAGCCGCTGCTCCAGACTGTCGATGTGCGGAGGGGCCTGGGTCAGCAGCCCGGCCGGCTTGTCGACCGCCAGGCAGGGCCCCTCTTCGTAGAGCAGCGCGAATCCGTCCGGAGTCATGGTTCATACGTCTCCGGCCGCCGGGACGATGAACGGCTCGCGGTAGGCACGCGTCAACAGGCTGTTGGCCTGCTGGTGGTTCTCGATCCGTTCCGTGACCGGGTCGCACGTCAGGTGCGCGCCCCACCGTAGCGATGCGGACTGGAGGTCCACGCCGTTGTCACGCAGGTGACGCAGTGTGCGATCCAGCGCGTCGGCCAGCAGCTCGTGCTGCGGGGCGCGGGCCAGCTCGTAGTCCAGCTGCGCGCGGAGGTCCGCCAGCGCTGCCCGGTGCCCCAGGCGGTACGACAGGTTGGCCAGGTGCACCAGAGAGCTGGTCACATGCCCTTCTTCGATGTCGGCGTTGAGTTCGCGGCAGCTGCGCCGACGCACCGCCTGCAGGAAATTACAGAAATGCCCCGCGCTGCCGCCGCTGCCACGGAACTGGCGCATGGCGCGCCCCGCCGGGTCGAAAGCCACGCCGTGATCGTGGCTCGTTAAGACCACGTAGCCGTCCGAGCCTTCCCAGATCACGCCGACCTGCACGTGCCGATAACGCTCGCTCGGCAGGCCGCGCGTTTCCACCAGGATCGACTGGTCGCCGAAATCGTGCAGCGTCACCTGAGTGTTGGTCGTCTGCGCGCAATCGTTCCAGGCGAAGCGGCCACCCCAGCTCACCACCTGCCGACTGATGGTGGACAGCCCGAGTCCCCAGCGGCAGAGGTCCAGCGGGGAAATCGCCTGGTGCCCCAACTCGCCACTGCCGTAGGGCCACTGCCAGTGCCAGTCGTGATGGAAACGCAGGCGGGTGAGCGGCGCGGTGGCGGCCGGCCCGAGCCACAGGTCGTAGTCGATGTGCGGGGGGACAGCGTAGAGTCCGCGCGGCCCGGCCGCCTGCCGCTGCCGGTAACAGATGGCACGCGCCTGGGTCACGCGCCCGATGCCCCCGCCCCGCACGTACCGGATGGCGTCCCGTACGCCCGGGTTGGAGCGGGCCTGCAGGCCCGCCTGGCAGATGCGGCGGTGACGCCGCGCGGCCGCGACCACACATCGCCCCTCCTGCACGTTGTGACTGATCGGCCGTTCCACATAGACGTCCTTGCCGGCCTGGATCGCCCAGATGGTGGCCAGCGCTTGCCAGTGGTGGGGCAGCGCGATGCTGACGATGTCCACCCGCGGGTCGTCCAGCGCGCGACGCATGTCGGTCACCAGCGCCGGAGCCTGCCCCCCTTGCCGCCTGGCCACCTGCGCGACGCGCGACGTGCCTACCCGGCTGTCCACGTCGCACACGTACAGTACCCGCGTGTCGCGCCGCCCGGCGAAGAAACCCAGATGCGTGTTGCCGCGCCCCCGCACGCCGATCACCGCCACCCCCAGCCGCTCGCTCGCGCTGCGACTCGCCTCCGGCTCGTCCCACCACAACTCGCCCGGCCCAGCCGCCGCCATCGCCGCGGCTGCCAGCATCGATTCTTCCAGGAACTGGCGACGGTTCTGGCGGGATTGGATGCGGGTCATGGGAGCACCATCACTTGAGCCTGTCCGGGCACTTCAACCGTAGCGGACCAGCAGACGATTCACCAGCGGCGGGCAGAGGCGATCGCACCAGACCGCCAGCTTGCCGCCCGGCGACAGGATGACTTCGCGCCGCCCGCGACGCATGGCCCGCACCGCCTGCTGCGCCACACGCCGGGCGGTCATCAGGCCCAGCGGCCGCTGCGGCGGACGCCCGTCCGACTCCAGCACGTTGGCGGTGAACTCGCTCTCGGTCGCGCTGGGGCTGACCAGCAGCACGTCGATGCCCTGAGGCGCCAACTCCACACGCAGCGCGTCGCTCAGACCATGCAGCGCGAACTTGCTAGCACAGTACTCGCTCTTGCGCGGCACGGCAACATGGCCCAGGACCGAACCGACGTTGACGATCAGCGGCCGGCGGCCGGCGCTCAACAGGGGCATCGCAGCGCGAATCAACTCCGCCGGTGCGAAGAAGTTCACCTCCATCACGCGCCGCAGACGCTCGGCCTGGGCCAGGCTGAACAGCCCATTGGCGCCCACGCCCGCATTGTTGACCAGGATGTCCAGCCCCCCCAGCCCGTCGCGGGCGGCCGCCAACGCGCGGGCCCGCACCGCAGCGTCCGTGATGTCGCCCGCGACGCACAGCACCGGAGGGGCGGCCCCCCGAAACTCGTCGGCCACCTCGCGCAGCCGCGCTTCCCGCCGCGCCGTGATGACGACCCCCGCCCCCTGCTGCACCAGCACCCGCACCAGCTCCCGGCCAATGCCGCTCGAAGCCCCGGTGATCAGTACCCACGCGCCGTGTATCGTCCGCCTGCTCATCAGACTACGCCACGTCCTCTATCGCACCCGCGTCGGCCGCCGCCGGCATCCCACCCGGCTCGTCGTGCGCCCGGATCGTTCCCCCATCGGCCGACACCCGCCCCAGGAACGTCTGGGGAATCCGGCAGTGCATCGTGACACGCTCGCCGCAGAACTGCCGCGACAGGATCTCGCCGTGGCGCGCCAGGTAAGCCATCAGCTTGCCATTGTCCACCCCCAGCTCCACGTCCACGTCGCGAAACGAACGGCTCAACGCGTCGCTCACCGCCAGCGCCAGGCGGTCCAGCGCCTCCCCCCGCCGCGCGCTGATCGGCACGGCGTTGGGATATCGCTTCAAGACCCCCTCAAGCTGTTGGTGGGCGTGCGGGCTGTCGATCTTATTGAGCACCAGCAGCGTGTCCTTCTCCTGGATGCCAATCTCCCCCAGGACGTCGTAGACCGCCGAGATCTGGTCGCAGACGGCCGGGTTGCTGACGTCGGCTACGTGCAGCAGCAGGTCTGCCTGACGCGCCTCTTCCAACGTGGCTTTGAAGCTGGCGATCAGGCGGTGCGGCAGCTGGCGGATGAACCCCACGGTGTCGCTCAACAACACCGGGCCCCAGTGGGGCAGCTGCCACCGCCGCGTGCG
>DAISIS010000412.1:0-5249 GCA_036821925.1 Pirellulaceae bacterium | reverse complement strand
AGTGTGTTCTGGCGTTTGCGGTGCAGGGAAAGAGGTGAGTCGCGCGGCAGACGTTGTGGCGGCCGCCGGGGTGGATGTTCCAGGTGTGATTCGACTGGCACTCGGTTAGTAGGGGAAGACAGATGCACCGGGCGATCCTGACTGTGAGCTTCGTGGCGTGGTGTCTTGGCGGCTGCGGCGGTCTTGCAGTGACGCCCGCGATGGCCGGGACAGGCGGGGCATTGCCGGCGCATGTCGCGGCTCAGACGCCTGCCAACGTGGCGGTATTTCCGCCGCTTGAACCAGTGGGCGAACCGCTGTTTGTCAGTGGCCAGCTCGGGTACCACACCTATCGCATTCCGGCGCTGGTCGTGACGGCGCGGGGCAGCGTGCTTGCCTTCTGTGAAGGGCGCAAGAACTCGTCCAGCGATGCCGGGGATATCGACCTGCTGGTCAAACGATCGACGGACCACGGCCGGACCTGGAGCGGGCAGCAGACCATCTGGGATGACGCGGGCAATACGTGCGGCAATCCGTGTGCTGTCGTGGATCGCGACACCGGCACCATCTGGCTCCTGTTGACCTGGAATCGCGGTGACGACGAGGAATCCCAGATCATTGCGCAGACCAGCCGGGACACCCGGCGCGTATTCGTGACTCATTCGACCGACGATGGTCTGACATGGTGCGCGCCACGCGAGATCACCGGCGCTGTGAAGAAGGACACGTGGACCTGGTATGCGACCGGGCCGGGGAGCGGCATCCAGATTCTGCATGGCGCACAGAAAGGGCGGTTGATCATCCCCTGTGATCACATCGAGGCGGGTACGGGACATTACTACTCGCATGCCATCTACTCGGACGATCACGGCGCCAGCTGGCAGCTCGGCGGCGCGACGCCGGAGCATCAGGTCAACGAATGCGAGGTGGTGGAACTGCCGGGTGGGCGGCTGATGCTGAACATGCGGAACTACGACCACACGCAACACAACCGCCAGGTTGCGATCAGTGACGATGGGGGGGCCACCTGGGCGGAGCAGCGTTTTGATGCGGCGCTGATTGAGCCGATCTGCCAGGCCGCGATCGAGCGTTACAGCTGGCCGGGCGACGGCCGCCGCAGCGTGATCCTGCTGAGCAACCCCGCGCACGAGAAGGATCGAGTGAACATGACGCTGCGCGCCAGCTTCGATGAAGGGCAGACGTGGACGGCCTCGCGCGTGCTGTATGCCGGTCCGAGCGCTTACTCCGACCTGGCGGTGCTCGCCACGGGCCACGTCGCCTGTCTGTACGAGGCGGGGGCGACGAGCCCCTACGAGTCGATCGTGTTTGCCGCCGTGCCGCTGCGCTCGATTGACGGGCCCGGCCAGGTCACGACGGTCGACATCTCCGGCGACGCCGACCGGCAGGTGATCGTCGCGGCGGGCACTGCGGATGTCTACCAGGGCCATCCCACGACGCTGCTGATGCCGGATGGGAAGACCCTCTTTGCCGTCTGGTGTATTGGCCATGGCGGGCACGCGGGCCCCATGGCGCGCAGCGATGATGGTGGTTTGACCTGGATGCGGCTGGACGATCAGCTCCCGGATGGATACGCCCGGCATCTGAACTGTCCCAGCATCTATCGCCTGGTGGATCTGCAGGGACAGGAGCGTCTCTGGGTCTTCTCGGCCCAGCCGAAGATGCCGCGGATCGTGAGCGAAGACGGCGGCCGGACCTGGCGGGAACTGCCACCGCTGGGACTGCCCTGCGTCATGACGTTCTCCAGTGTCATCCGGCGCCGGGACGGCAGCTATGTGGGCATGTACCACCGGGGTCCCGACGGGGAGGACCGCGCGCCGCTCGAAGTGCTGCAGACCGTCACGGCCGATGGGGGACTCACCTGGTCCGAGCCGCAGGTCGTGGCGGCCGTTGCGGGCAAGAACCCGTGCGAGCCGTTTGTCTTCGCGGCTCCGGATGGCGGCCAGTGGTGCTGTCTGATGCGCGAAAACACCCACCGCGGACGCAGTCTGATGATGTTCTCCGACGACGAGGGGAACAGCTGGAGTCCGCCGGTCGACACTCCCTGGGGACTTACCGGCGATCGGCACATGGGGGTGTACACGCCCGATGGACGCCTGGTGATCGCGCTGCGCGATCAAGCGCCGGAGAGCACCACGCGCGGTCATTTCGTCGCCTGGGTGGGTACCTACCAGGACATTCGCGATCTCTGCGCCGGCCAATGCCGCATCAAGCTCCTGCACAGCCACGCCGGAGGGGACTGCGGGTATCCGGGTGTGGAACTGCTGCCGGACGGGACGATCGTCGCGACCACGTACATCAAGTACCGGCCGGGAGCCGAGCAGCACTCGGTGGTGAGCACGCGGTTCACGATCGACGAGATCGATCGCATGCTGGAGTCTGACTCCGCAGCAGACACCGCCGCTCCCACGCACACTCCGGCGCCGTAACCCCTGTGGCCGGGCCCCCACGGATTGAGGCCGCCAGCGCGCGGGCCTGTGCGTGTTGTATGGCGGCCGCGGACGCAGGTACACTGATGGGCACTCTCCCTGCCAAGATCATTCAAGCCCAGCAGCCAAATAACCAGCACACCCATCATCCCGCCCGAAGAGGAGAGGCTACAATCGAGCCGCTCGGCAGCAGTCTGTTGAGACCCCGAACAAGAAAAAGAACCTTCCTGAACCTGGAGCATGACCCATGACGCGAACTCACATGTCCTCCCGCAGGCACTTCCTCCGGACGGTGGCTTCCACCGCGGCCGCGACAGCGGCGATGCCGGCGCTCAGCCAGTCGTCACTTCGGGGCAGCCACGCTCCTGCGGGGGCGGCGGACGAAGTGCGCGGCGGACAGCCTCAACGGCCGATCAAGCTGTGCTTCATGACTTTCGTCTGCCCCGAATGGAAGATTGACAAGATCGTCGCGTTTGCCCAGGAGGCCCACTACGACGGTGTGGAGGTCCGTGTCGACGAAGGGCACCAGCACGATATTTCCACCGGTAGTTCGGCTGCAGCTCGCGAGTAGACGCGTCGGCTGTTTCACGACGCTGGGGTGGAGGTCGCTGCGATCGCGACGTCGGTGCAGTTCGCGTCACCGGACGCCCAGACCCACAAGACGCAGCTGGAGACGGCCAAGGCGAATCTGGACCTGGCGGCTGCGCTGGGGGCACCCGTCGTGCGGATCTTCGCCGGCGGAGGCCTGGCGGCGCTGACACCGGAAGCCGCCGCGCAAGTGGCCGCCGCCTTTGACGAGGTGGGGGAGTATGCCCAGGCAACCGGTGTGTGCCCGATTCTCGAATGTGGCCACGACATCATCAAAGGGCATGCGGAGGCGATGGAAGTTGTCCGCCGGGTTCAGACAGCCAACTTCGGTGTGCTGTGGAATGATTCCACCATCGATCAGGCGACGCTGGCGGACCTGCAGCCCCGCCTCAGACACTTTCACGTTCACGACGAGGTGCTCGATCCCGACAATACGAACATACTGAGCCTGGCCGGGCAGATCAAACGTGCCGGCTATCGGGGCTATGTGTCCCTGGAGATCATCCACGGAAAGAACCTGCCCGAGGATCTGCTCAAGAGCGTTGCGGCGAGGCTCACCCAACAGATCGCGCAAGGCTGAGTATTGGAGAACCCATGCAACAACGTATTCACCGCCTGGTGGCCCTGGCCGCTGCGATCCAGGTGTGGTCCGCACTGCCCGCTGGCCGCTGCGATGCTGCTGCGTCAGGCGGCGTCGACGTAATGTACGTCTACGACATGACCAGCTCACCCGCCGGTGCCGATGACTATGACCTGGTCGCGGCGCTGGCGTCCATGCAGGGGATCATCAATCGCGATGCGCCAATCCTGTATGTGAATAACGACGGATACGGCAGACCCAAATACTGGCTGGACACCCTGTCCCGGGACGGTCGCTGGCTGGAAGGGATTGCGCAGAGGAGAATCACGGATCTGGACGCAGTGTACCGGCTGGCTGCCGGCAGGCTCAAGGGTGCCGTTATCTGGGATACGGACGTGCCAGCCAGCCTGAACGTCGCCACGACCATTGCGGGGGTCGAGGATGCTGTGGTCTTCAGCCCTGCGATGGCGGACCAGTATCTGCGCAAATGGGACCTGACGGTGATCCGGGACCTGCGCGGGATGTTCACTGGACAGGAGACGGGCAGCCGGAAGAACGACGCCTACCGGTGGGCAATCCGGGAATACGTCGACACCGGGAGATGCTCACCCCATCTCCTCTGCCTGTATACAGACTCCTTCTACGACCGCGCCGCGGGGCAGATTGCCTACCTGATTCTCCGCGACTGGGCGGTGAAGAACCGGGCTTTCACCTACGACCTGTCGCCGTGGGGTGACGAGGCGCCAGGGGACGATCCGGATCAACCGCTGGGCACCGACCTTGCCACGTACCATCTGCTGCTGGCCGCCACGCTGAAACAGTCGGCGGGGGAGCAGATGACGGAGGTGGCCGGCTTCTTCAACTTCCAGAAGTACAGCAACATGCCGGGACATCCCAGCAGACACGATCCGGTGCCGACGGAGTGGGAGACCGTCTACCTGATCTCACCCTACAACTGCTATCAGAACACGGCGACTGAATTCTGCTACAACCAGTCGTTCCACTGTCATGCCCCTAGAAAGCAGCTGAAGCAGGCCAGACCATCGGTCGAACGTTCGCTGGAGAACAAGTCGTATCTGGCCATCCTGATGGCCGACTACGACTCCGCGTTTCCGCTGTATCATTATCTCCCCAACCACTGGAGCGACGAAGTGCGGGGTCAGCTCCCGCTGGCTTGGGGCATCAATCCCAACCTGCTGGAAACGTATCCTGACCTGATTGCCTACTTCTACGAAACGGCCACACCGCAAGACACGTTCGTGGCGGATGCAAGTGCCGCTGGATACATGAATCCGAACCGGGTCCAGCCACAGTATCTGCCGCTGTTCATTCGCCACAACAAAGCCTTCTACGACGAAGCGGACATGACCATCTCCGGCATGGTGCTGGACTGGGATCAGCCGCGGGACGATGTGAAGGATGCGTTTACCCGTTTCTCGCCGGATGGGTATGCGACGATCGTCAGCGATCTGCATGGAGGTCCGGGCAAGCCGCCGCGGCCTCACGTGTGGAAAGGGATGCCGATCGTGCAATTGCTCGGCGCGGACCCCAATTCGCCGGAGTACACGGCGGGTGAGATCTACAAGGCAGTCAAGCAGCGCCAACAGGACGAGCCGGGGTTCTACTACTTTCGCTGTGTCTGGGTCTCGCCGGCG
>DAISIS010000411.1:0-5260 GCA_036821925.1 Pirellulaceae bacterium | reverse complement strand
ACTCGGCCGCGCAATCTGGGTCATCACCTGCTGGTTCATCGCGCCGGTCGTCGCCGTCGTGACAACCGGTCTCGTCGCACTGCTGGTCTACCACCTCGGCACTGCCGGACTGCTGGCCGCCCTGTGCCTGAATCTTGCCACGCGCTGGTTCTTCCAGCGCCGCGCTGATGAACATGAAAAAAAGTACCATCCCGAAGAGGATAAAGCCCTCAGCCGCGAACCCGCAACAAGAATCGCGCCGGCCGAATCGGCCTGAAGTACGCCCGGCCGTCGATGCACGATGCTAGCAGCGCGGTATTGGTGTTTGCGGGGTGCGCGGACTGTGGTAGAACGTCCCGTCCCGCATGACGTGACCAGGAGAGGCTGCGCCAAGGTAGCCAAGGAGGGATTCATGAAAGCGTTGGGGCGGACATGGTGCGTGCTGGCTGTGGTGGCGGTCTCATCCCGTGCAGACGCAGCCGGTTTTGCGATGAGCGACAACTTCACGATCCTCACTCCGGCTTACCCGACGCAACAGGATGCGGCGGCATACGCCCGCGAGGTGCTGGAGAGCGCTGAGGCGTGGCGCAGCGAGATTGCCCGGCACTGGCTGGGCGAGGAGTTGCCACCGGGCGTGGGTCGGACGACAGTCAACGTGTCGTTCAGCGACAGGCAGGATGCGGGGCTCACCTGGGCCAAGGACCATCCGCAGCGCCGGGATCACACGCTCTACCTCACGACCACGCCGGATCGGGCGTTGGGAACGACGTTGGCCCACGAGATGGTCCATGTGGTGCTGGCGACACGTTTTCCATCTCCGCACCGACTGGCCGCGTGGCTGGAAGAAGGTATCGCCAGCAGCTACGACGACGGTCCCCGGCAGGCCGCGCGCAAACAGTTGCTGTCGTGGATCGCCAGAACTGGCAACTGGCCGGACGTCGAGGCGCTGCTCAACAGTCCCAATCTCAGCGCGCGCGACGCGACGGCCTATGCCACGGCGTCGTCGCTCACCGAGTTCCTGCTGACCCGCGGAGACCGGCCCACCCTGCTGGACTTCGGCCAATACGCCAGAGAGCATGGCTGGGACGCCGCGTTGGCCAGGTATTATCGCATCCCGAGCACGGCCGATCTCGAACGGGGCTGGCAGCAATGGGTCCGGCAGTCGCCGACCGGACCTCAGAACGGCCACCTGCGATATTCGAGCACAGGTCCCACGTAGACGGGCGGGGGTGTCAGATAGGCGGGCGGGTCCGGCCAGGGGGCCAGCGTCTGCCAGGGGGTCACAGCATCGCTCGATACCGGGCGATACGCCGTGGTCGTCGCGTTCTCGGTGTCCGGCACAATCTCGATCTTCTGGCTGTATTGCGGCGCGGTCAGGGTCCAGTTCGTCAGCGGCTGGCCTGGCAGTCGAGCGGTGACGGTGCCGACGGGCACCTTGAGCGTCAGGATCTCATCGGGGTTCAAGCCATACTCTTTCTGATTCACGACAATCCGCTGGTAGCTGGCCATGCGATTGTGGATCGAGAAGTCGCCGTGCGTCTGCAGTGACTGATGCACGACCTTCCGCACGTCCTCACGAAACTCCTCGCTCGCTTCCATATTGGCGCTCATGCGCAGCATGTCATTGCCGGCCGCGTCTTTCTGTGTGATCGCATCCAGAATCGCCTGCTGCCGGGCCAGCTGATCCTGTTGCAGCTGGGTCAGCTCATCAATCCGGTTCAACAGATCCTGCTGTTTGTGCAGCTCATCATTGAGAAGGGTCGTCAACCGTTCGACGCCCTGGGCGTTCTGTGTCGTGGCTTCCGTATTCCGGGCGACCTGCGTCGCCAGGCGGGTCAGGTTCTCCGTGGCGGTCGTGAGTTTCTGCTGCAGGTCCTGGACGTCCTTGGTCAGCTGCTCGGGCGACTTCGCTGCGGCCTGCGCCCACGCGGCGGCCGGCAGCAACCAGATCAGACAGCACACGGCGATGATTCGACACACCATTTCCGAGACTCCCGCATGAACCAGTGAGCAGTCCATTCCGTTGACTGAGTACTCCTGCGCGCCCTCGCAAACCACGTTCCCAGTCTAACTGCCGGCCGCCGGAATTCAACACTTTGCCGCGGCGCATGCGGCGCGTGCCGCCCAGCACCGGCCCCACAACGGCGCGCCGCTACGCCTTGAAGCGGTAACCCATTTGCGGCACCGACTGGACGTAGTCCCGGAAGAACCCGAGCTGTTCGCGGAGCGACCGGATATGCTGGTCCAGCGTCTCCTCTGCCACGGGGTGACAGCGCGAACTGACCGCTTCGGCAATCCGCCGCCGCGAGAAGACGCGGTAGGGTGTCGCGGCCAGGAATGTCAAGATGCGGAACGCAATCGTATCGAGCGCAATGGTCTCGCGACCGAGTCTGGCCCGGTAGGAGGTCGGCGTCAGGACGCGCGCAGCGTCGGGCCGCCCCGCCCGCCGCTGGCGTTCCCGCCACGCCGGCGCGATGACGGCAAACTGCAGTTCCTGACTATCACCCGGTTGATCTCGCATCGGACGCACTTCCTCTCCTCTGGGAAGTATAGGCGCTGTCTTCATGCCGAGACAACGCCGCGCTGGGGTTCAGCATCGCGCGGTCGGAGCGTGCCATGTCAGGTGCGGTCGGGGGTGAACAACCAGCCGGCAGGTGGACAGCCAGCGTGCGTCAGCCACGGGCCGGCCCGCGCTGCGCCCTCCACGCCTGTTCACGGCCTGGACATTCTGGTAACAAGGAGCGCACGAGGCTCACATCCGGTTCCTGTCTGCAAAGGGGAGCACGTCCGTGTCTGGCCTGGCGACGATCCGCGCTGCACTGCGATCCGTGACCTCTCTGGCGGGCCTGGCGCTGCTGGCTGCCGCCTCACCGCCGTCTCTGCTGGTGGCCCGGAGCGCACCGCCGATTCCCGCGGGCGATGCGCCCGCCCGGGCCGTCGCCTTCGACGAGCACTTCGTCGCACAGACGATGCGCGTCGACTACTACCACTCGGGCAACGCCGACGAGGATCGGATCGCCGTGGAGCGGATTGTCCGGGATGGCGTCTGGGCCGGCAGCCGCACCCGACTGACCGACCCGCTCGACCTCGGACTGTATGGCTTTGAGGTGCGTAACCAGCAATCACAGCAGCTGCTGTACGCACAGAGGTTCTGCAGCGTATTTGGCGAATGGCAGACGACGGCGCCCGCCCGGCAGCACTGGGGCACCTTCCACGCATCGCTGCGGTTTCCCTGGCCGCGTCAGCCCGTGGAAGTGACACTCAAACGGCGCCACGAAGGAGCATGGCGCACCCTGGGGACCACCACGATCGATCCCAACTCGCGGTTCGTCACCAACGCGGACCGGCCCGCACAGCACCCTGTGTGGACAGTCGTCGAGAACGGACCGGCGGAGCAGAAGGTGGACCTGCTGCTGCTGGCCGATGGCTACACAGCCGGCGAGATGCAGAAGTTCCACGCGGACGCACAGCGGATGACCGACCGATTGTTCGCAGTCGAGCCGTTCCAGTCGCGGCGTGCGGATTTCAATGTGCGGGCGATCGATGTTCCTTCCAGCCAGAGCGGTGTGGCGCAACCGCGTGACGGCGTCTTCCACCGCTCCGCTCTCGCGTGCCAGTACGACACGTTCGACCTGGAGCGTTACGTGCTGACATGCGACAATCGCACGCTGCGCGACGTGGCCTCGGCAGCCCCCTACGACCATCTGGTCATTCTGCTGAACAACTCCAAATACGGCGGGGGCGGCATCTACCATGACCAGACAACCGTCGCCGTCGACTGTCCGGCCGCCGACTACATTCTGGTGCACGAACTCGGCCACCATCTGGCCGGGTTGGGCGACGAATACTACGTGTCCCAGGTGGCTTACGAGACCGGGAAGCGGCCGCAGTTCGAACCGTGGGAGCCCAACATCACGGCGCTGCTCGATGTCCATGCGCTCAAGTGGGGCGATCTGGTCAGCCCCGGGACGCCGATCCCCACACCGTGGGCGCAAGAGGCCTTCGAAACGGCAGCCCGCACGCAGCAACGCCAGGCACCGGGGCCCGTCCAGGCGGCGTCCGGAGAGGACGACGCCAGGTCCCCCGCAGTCGTGCGTGAGACCCAGCGTGCGACCGCCGAGATCCTGCAGGCCAGCCCGTATGCCGGACGCATCGGCGCCTTCGAGGGGGCGAGTTACGAGGCCCGCGGCCTCTACCGCCCCGCCGTCGACTGCATCATGTTCAGCCGCAACCCGGTCGGCTTCTGCGCGGTGTGCCAGCGCGCCATCGCGCAAGCGATTGATCAGCATACGGCGCGCGAGCCAGACGCCCCCTACATCCCGGACCCCGAGCCCGTACAGACCAGCCTGCTGATCGGCGCCCATCACTGCCCGCTCTGGGAAGCGGACAAACCACAGATGTGGGACAACGTCGTGAAACACCCGGAACGGACGCCGGTCTTGGGGTTCTATGCCCAGGAGAACCCAGAGATCGCCGATTGGGAAACCAAGTGGGCCGTGGAACACGGCGTGTCGTTCTTCGTGTACTGCTGGTACCGGGCCAGCCAGGGCAAGCCGGTCGAAATGCGTTTCGGCAGCGCCATTCATGACGCGCTGTTCAAGGCCCGCTTCACCGACAAGATGAAGTTCACCATCATGTGGGAGAACCAGTCGCGCGGCACGTCTGGCGTGGCAGATGAACAAGACCTGCTACAGAACCTCCTGCCGTTCTGGATCGACAACTACTTCCGGCATCCCAGCTACCTGAAAGTGGATAACAAACCCCTGCTGTTCATCTACCGGCCGGAGTTTCTCGTCCAGGATCTCGGCAGCGTGGAAAACGTGGCCCGGGCGATCAACCGCATGCGCGAGTCCTGCCAGGCCGCTGGCTTCGACGGACTCTATGTGCTGGGCGAATACCGCGGCCTGGATCCCAGTCACCTGCACTTGATGAAACAACTCGGACTCGACTACACCTTCGCCTACTGCTGGCACGTACAGAATAACCCGACACCGGAACGGGCCATTCGCGAGCAGCTGGAGGCGATCCGCAAGACCCAGGAATTGGGAATCATCCCGCAGGTCGTGACGGTCTCGCAAGGCTGGAGCGGCTGGCACGATGAAGGCAGCATCTGGAAGATCCCGCCCGCCGAGTACGAGTCGCTGCTGCGCGAGGCCAAACAATTCGTCTCCACCTTGCCGCCCGACCAGCTGGGAAGTCGCCTGCTGCTGCTGGACAACTGGAACTAATGGAGCGAGGGGCACTACATCGCACCCCAACGCGAGTTCGGCTTCGGATACCT
>DAISIS010000410.1:0-5272 GCA_036821925.1 Pirellulaceae bacterium | reverse complement strand
CGGAACTTTCGTCAAAAACGCACTAATCAGAAAACCGACCCCCAATCTCCCAGTTTGCGCACTCATCCCCGTCCAACACTTGTCGCCGTGCAGCGCGAGCGATACATTGGCCAGGGTGCGGTCAGGTGAACGGCGGGCGCGGCGGTGCCGTGTGATGCAGTGTGGTGCAGTGTGCTGCCGTGTGGTGGGGTGCGGCCAGGTGGCAGGGTCGAATAACGTGTCTCACTCTCACACCCGGGTGTCGCGGATCGTGCACGCGGCGTTGATGCTGGCCGTGCTGCTTGCCATCGGCTGGCGGGTCTACGGGTATTTCGCCACCACGGAGTCGGATGTGCGGGCGGCGCGCAGGGCGCAGACGCACAGCAGCGAGCAGCAATGGCGGGAGGCAGCCGGCCGAGCCTTTGCGACCGAGGACTGGGGCGTGGTGGTGGATTCCTGCGAGCGGATTGTGGCCAACGATCCCGACAACATGCAGGCCTGGGCGCGGCTGGCCCATGCGCTGCTCATGCAGAAGCATTACGATCCGGCCATTGCTGCCTACCTGCGCGTCTGCCATGCCGAGGGGCGGCCGCGTCAATGGGCGCTCTACAACATCGCCGCCGCATACGCCCTGAAAGGTGAAAAGGCGATGGCCCTCGATTACCTGCGCGAAGCGGTCGAGGCTGGCTATCGCCAACTCATCGACGAACGACCGGTAGCCGAGGACCCGGACTTCCACACGCTGGCGGACGACCCGGAGTTCCAGCGGCTGGCGGAACTGACCAAGCCCGTGTCCCAGCGCGACGTGTATCGCCAACTCGACTTCATCGTCGGGAAGTGGACACTGATGAGTCGAGACAGCCGCCGTGTGGGTGCCGCTGAGTTCAGTCTGTCCAGCGGCGGCTACGCCATTGTGGGCCACTGCGCGGACAACACCCGAGCGACCCAAGCCACGGTGATGACATACTACGAACCGGTTGCGGCGGTATGGAAGCAGGTGTGGCTCGACGATCATGGCGCCGTGCTGGAGCTGACCGGCCAGAGCGAGGAGACGCGCGCGGTCACGTTCCACGGCGATTGGGTCCTGGCCGACGGGCGGCGGTTGGCGGGGCGCGTGCGATGGGAAGAAGAGCCCGACGGCCGCGTGCACCTCGTGCTCTCGATGTCGACCGATGCCGGTAACCGCTGGGGTGACCTGCTCGACGCCCACCTGGTCCCGCGCGGCAGCCGGCAGACCGTCACCCGACCGCCACCCAGCCTGCCACCCCCCTGATGAGCCCCACTTGTCGCGCAGCTGCGGCAGTTGGCCCCCGCCACCGCCGCGCCGATGCACGGCCGCATCTGGTGCCGGCAGGGTCGCTGGGCGGGACGATTAGTGAGTAGCACAGTGACGGCTCGCATGGTATCTTCAATCCGACGAAGTTGAGGCAGCCGGATCGTGACGGCCCGGTTGTTCCGTGCCGCCCGTGGCGTCCGTGGCGTCTGGGGCGGCTGCCCGGTTGCTCCGCGAAACCAGAGTCGGAGGATATACGATGCCAGTCGTCTTGATTGTCGACGATTCGGAGGTGGATCGCCGGTTGGTCGGAGGTTTGCTGCCGAAGGACCTCGACTGGCTGGTTGAATTCGCCGACAACGGTGTCGAAGCGCTGGAGAAGATGCGGCTCTCGTTACCGGATGTCGTGATCACTGACATGCTGATGCCGGAGATGGACGGGATGGAGCTGGTGAGCAACATCAGCGTGGATTACCCGCACGTCCCGGTCATTCTGATCACGGGCCACGGCAACGAGTCGTTGGCAGTGGAGGCCTTAGAGAAGGGTGCGACGAGCTACGTGCCCAAGCAGTTTCTGGCGGACAAGCTGCAGGAGACGGTGGAGCAGGTGTTGGCTGTCTCCAAAGCGGATCGCAGCTATTCGCGGCTGATCAGCTGCCTCCAGAACACCCAGTACCGGTTCGCGCTGGACAACGATCCGGCGTTGATCCCGCCGCTGGTGGATCTGCTGCAGCAGATGCTGGCCGGCATGCGCTGCTGCGACGCCACGGGGCGGATGCACACCGGGATAGCGTTGGAAGAGGCGATGCTCAACGCCATGCTGGCCGGGAATCTGGAGATGGACCGCGAGCAGGTCTTGGAGGCGCGGGGCCAGTTGCGACAAGGCTACGTCTCGCGGCTGGTCAAGGAGCGTCGCTCCCAGGAGCCGTATGCGGGGCGCGTGACGGAGGTGAAGGCCGACATTTCGCTGGACCAGGCCGTGTTCGTCATTCGCGATCAGGGGAGCGGCTTTGATGTCTCGCGTGTGCCCAACCGTCACGACCCGGAAACGCTGGACCAGCTCGAGGGGCGTGGCCTGGTGCTGATGATGAACTTCATGGACGAAGTGCGTTTCAACGAGGCGGGCAACGAGGTCACGATGGTCATGCGCTGCCGGCGGGAATGTGCGGCGCGCCCGCTGGTTCCCAACCCACCCGGGTTCAAGCTGTAGTTGCTCATGAGTACGACCTCCCGCCAAACGTGTGCCGGGCCGCTGCGCTGCGGCCTGTTGCTGCTGTTCCTCTTCGCCTCGCCGCCCGCGGTGCGCGCCCAGGAGGCCGAGGAGGCGCAGGAGGCTGGTTACCGGCTGCCGCTGGTGCTCGGGCCGCACGCCACCCCCTGGAAGCTGCTGGCCGGCACCCTCACGCGCGACGCTGCACGCCTGGAACTGCGTGGCGGCACACAGCTGGTCGTCAGCGACTATCGGTTCGGTGACTGCGTCTGGGAAATGGACTATTGCACGCTGGGACCGCAGCCGGTCGAACCGGTTTTCTACTTCCGCGCCGACACGGCACCTGGCGGCGCAGCGGTGTGCGGCCCCGCCGTGCGTTTGCGACAACCGGCGGCCGCCGCCCGCGCGCGGTGGCGGCGTACGTCGCGCGGCCAGGTAACCTGCCTGACGTGGCACCATCTGCGGATCGAATTGTGCGGCAACTGCGCGACCGCGACGGTCAACGGGACACGTGTCAGTTCCATCACGTGCGGCGGGCGGCCGGACGGATTGCTGGCCATCGGCGTAGCCGGAGATTCCCAGTCGTCGCTCGCCGTGTCGCACATGCAGGTGACCGAGACCGGGTACGCCTCGCTGTTCGGCGGCAGCGATCTGAGTGGCTGGGAAGGCGCCGATGCCGATGCCGCCCGCTGCTGGCGAGCGGCGGATGGGCTGCTCGAGTGCACAGGGCAGGCGGGTCCGTGGCTGCGCAGTCGCGTGCAGTACAGCGATTTCCGGTTGCGTCTAGAGTATCGCGTGCAGGCAGGGGGCAATTCGGGCGTCTACGTGCGTGTGCCGCGTGACGGAAACCATCACGGTCCCGGAGCCGGGATTGAGGTCCAGATCCTGGACGACGGCGCGCCCCGCTACAGCGATCTGAAGCCCTATCAGTTCACCGCCAGTCTCTACGCCATTGCCCCCGCAGCACACGGCACGGCCCGACCGCCCGGCATGTGGAACGCGCTCGAGATCTCCTGTGTCGGACACCACTACACCATCACGCACAACGGCCAGGTTGTGCTGGACGCGACCGAGCACACCTTCCCGGCGCTGGCCGAACGTCTGACGCGCGGCTTCGTCGGGCTGCAGAATCACAGCGAAGCGGTGTGGTTTCGCCATCTCCGCATCGCGACTCCCTGATCGCGCCGCCGCGCACCGCCGGGCCACACCCCGGTCCCGTCTTTACAAGCGCTCGAAGAGGTCAAACAATGGGTGGCCATTGTGTGGGCGCTGAAACTCTCCGGGTGCGCCGAGGGTAGTCGCCGAGGGTAGTCGCCCAAAGCCAGGCGTCGTTCGTTTCCGACATTGAGGTGGGAGAAAGCCATGCCGCGTGTAATTCAGTCCCGAGTGCTGCCACGTCTGTTTGTGTTCGTGCTCTCCGCCGTGCTCGCGATGCTGCCGTTGGGCGCGCCATGGTCGGCGCAAGCCGCCGATGCGCTGCAGGACACGACTTCGTTGGCCTTCGTGCCCGACGACGTCGCATTCTTCACGGCCGGGCTGCGCATGCGCGAAGTGTACGACAAGGTCGCCGCCAGCCACGCGATCGCTAAGCTCCAACAGATCCCGATCGTACAGTTTGGCTGGAACATGGTGCTGACGCAGTGGCAGAACCCCCAGCTCCCCCAGCTTGCCACATTCAAGATGTCGCTCGAGCAACCGGCCAACCAGCAGCTACTTGCGATGCTCAAGGATGCCGTCTCGCAGGAGCTCTTTGTGTACGGTGGGGCCGATTTCGGCGACGCCTTGGCGTTGATCAACGAGATCAATGCAGCATCGCAGGCGGCTCAGTTGGAGGCTTTGGCCAACGACGAGCTCGACGGCGTACAGGCAGCTCAGTTCAGCCGGGTGCTGGAGGTGCTCAACAGCAAGGGGGACAAGCTGACGGTCCCGGTGCTGGTGATCGGGGCGAAGCTCAGCGATACGGAAGCGGCCACCGCACAGGTCAAGCGGCTGGAGGAATGGCTGACCGTTGCGCTGGCTCAGCAACCGGAAATGCAGGAGCGCGTGACGCGCGAGAAGATCGGCAATGGGGAGTTCCTGACACTGCGTCTTGACGGCTCACTGGTGCCCTGGCCCATGATTCTGCAGCACGCGCAGGGAGTCGATCCGGACCAGGTGCAGCAGATGGTGACCAAGCTGTCGGCGATCCAGTTGGTAATCTCGATCGGCGTGCGCGACAAATACCTGATCGTGTCGCTCGGCGCCGACAACAAGCATCTGGCGCAACTCGGCCAGGGATCGTTGCTGTACAGCCGCAGTGAGATGGCGCCGCTCCGGAAGGCCACGGACAAGGCGATCACTCAGGTGTCGTATGCCAGTGCGGCGTTTGCGGCGCAGGCCAGCGGTGTGGAGGGCCAGATCGATCAGCTCAGCGCGCTGATCCGCCAGTCGCTGCCGATGGCCGAGTTGAGCGAGGAGCTGGAAGAGGAGCTGGCCGCCGACCTCAACAAGGTGGCGGAATATCTCAAGACGAAGGTCGTCAAGCCGGGTGCGCAGTCGGCCTACAGCTATTTGACGCCGGAAGGGGTGGAGGCCTTGGCGTATTCCTGGACCACGGAGAGCGCCTTGGACGCCTCCAAGAATCTGACAGTGCTCGACCACGTCGGTGGCGACCCGATCGCCTTCTGGGCGGCGCGGGGCAAGTCCGATCCCGAACAGCTGGACGTCCTGATGCAACTGGCATCGCGCGCTGCGTACTACGCCGAGAGGATCCTGGTCGAGAAGGGCGAGTTGGGGCAACGTGAGGCGTTCGAGAAGATGCGCGAGGAGCT
>DAISIS010000409.1:0-5277 GCA_036821925.1 Pirellulaceae bacterium | reverse complement strand
TAAATACTACTGGTTCAATAGCACATCACTCAAATCGTACAGCCGTATTCCGGCTGATTTCGCTGAGCACTTGTGTGTGTTCCTGCGGGACATCTCCGTGGACACAGCCAGCACGCAACCGCAAGCGGCAATAACGCTACCCGGGGCACAGAGCAAGCGGTGACCACGCCCACACTGGGGTGTAACTATCGATTAGCACTGACTAGCGACTGGAGGGCCTTCGCATGCTCAGCTTCAGGCGACGAAAACGTCACTGCCGCTCGGGTAACATTGCGGTGCTTACGGTAGTCATGCTGACCGCCATGCTCGGCATTACCGCGTTGGCCATCGATGTCGGCTATATCTGCGCCGCCAAGGGCCAATTGCAGCGGACGGCGGATGCCGCCGCTTTGGCGGGGCCCTCATCGATCTACGTGCCAGCTGCCGCCACGATGGATGCCGTGTATGCCTTGGCTCCCGAACTTTCTCAGGCACGCTATGAGGCACAGGCGTTTGCCCGTGCCAACCACGTGACGACCAAGGCCCCCTATATCGACCTGAATCTTTTCAATCAACCCGAGGGTGATATCGTCCTGGGACGTTTGGACCGCTATTGGGATCGCACAGAACCGCTCAATCTGTTTTCCGACATGCCGAATAGCGTCCAAGTGACGGTCCGCTTGTCGGACGCCACACAAAACGGTTCACTGGCCTTGTTTTTTGGCCGAGTGTTCGGTGTCACTAAGACGTCGCTCCAAGCCACGGCCACCGCCACGGTGTGGTATCCGGCTCTGTTGCCGTTTGCGACTTCCCAGTCTAACTGGGACTCGCTGGCCACAGGAGGCTGGGGAGACTATTTCGCTCACGATCCGGACGCCATTTCTTTTGGCGTCACGCAACAAGACGACGGCGTCCCGGAGATTGTCATGTTTCCGGGCGACTGGGACGGCCAGGACATGCCACCGGGCAACTTTGGCATTATCGAGGTTGGCCCGTCCGGCGATGTTCTGACCAACTTGCGCCGCCAGATCGACCGAGGACCGAGCCTTGCAGACATCGAATTTCACGGTGGATCGCTGGCTGCCTCCGACGGCATTCCGGGACGCACAGGAATCAAGTCATCGACCAAGACAGCCCTGCTTGGTGGGTACGCTGACGGCGTTGACTTTGCTGGTATGATCGGCCAGATCCGCACACTTCCCATTTACTCGGCTGTGCAGGGCAACGGCGACACCCAGATGCCACTTCAGCCAGCCGACCGTGTAGCCAATACCGAAAATAATCTTGCCGAAGATGCGAACCATTTTTCTTCTCCTCTGATTGAAAACTCACCGCTCCATCATCACCTTCCACTCTTCGACCCGCTGTTCATGTTCCCGCAGAAGCCGCTCGCAGCGTGGATCGATTTCCGCCCTTCGGGCCTCGGTCTCGGACTTCTCTTGATTTCGCTTTGATGCCGGTCGCTCATCGGTTGGAAGGCAGTCCAAGTGGATGTGGTAATGGGTGTGGAGATGGAGATCGCCCTCGACGATCATTGCAAAATTTGCAACGCCAGCGACCTCGACTTCTGGCAGCTTGGCTTCGCTCGGGGCTGGCGGCTGAGAGCGTGGGCGGGGAACCTGTTCGGGTTTGGTCAGCAGATCGACGGCGACGATCGTGGAGAACGATTCCGTTGGGTCGCCGGGGGCGGTTGGGGTGAATGAAATCTCGACTCGGGTGCTGCAACCGCAGAGCAGCAGAGCTACGAGGAGGGACGACTTGGCGGCGAGAAGTCGTTGAAATTGGGGCAGATTCAAGTAGGGCGAATCGTCGAGAGGACCGGCGAAGATGGCAACCCGCCTGCCCGTACTGCTTTTGTCGGCGACGGATGAACCGAGGTATTCGAGGGGCTGGTAGTGGGTGAGTCTCTGCATAGCCAAATCTCCTTGTGGGTGAAGATGCTTGGCTATGGAGGGTATCCGCAGCATGACGAATTTGGGATCACTTCGACCACAGGATTCGGCCACCACAATCAGAGGCACCGAAAGCCACGGCTACCTTTGGAACCACATATTCCAATGGGCACCTTAGCCGGGCGGCGCACCGTCCAAGGCCCCTTCCAGAATACCACTGGGCGCAATCTCCCTGCACAGTTCCCAAAACTGTGCATAAAACTATGCAGACCCGAACCGTGCAGAAATCGGCGCAAAAAGAAAAGCCCTAAACCATTGCGATTTAAGGCTTTAAGTGAGTGCCCCCCATTGGACTCGAACCAATAACCCTCTGATTAAGAGTCAGATGCTCTGCCAATTGAGCTAGGGGGGCGAGTATCTACCAGGCAATGACTTACGTCGAAATCCAGGGCACGTGGCTGGGCTGCAGGCAGCGGTTGCCACGATCGCGTACCATGGGAACTCCTGGATCGCACTTCTCGGGATGTCCGACACGGGAAGTGACGATCGCGAAGTCTAGCAGAAAACCGGGCAGCCGTAAACCGGATGCTCACGACTGGCCCGTTCAGCACCGTAAGTGCTGCTTGGTCTTACAGTTGAAAACAGGTATTCCCGCCCGGTGACGCCCCCGCAGGTGGCGTCGCAGGGAGCTGCAGCCGCCGGGCGGCCGACGCACGCGACGCGCGCACCGGCAGTTGGCAATGGGTAAGGAGACGAACATGACGCGATTCTTGCTGTCGGTCGTGCTATGGGCATCTGTCACCGCCGGCCTGGCGGCGGAGCCGGTGATCGACGGCGCGACGGCACCACGCTGGTCGCCGTGTGTGGACTGGACCACCACGCCTCCCACCAGCTACTCGGTCGCCAACCAGGACGGCTTGCTCGTGTTCTCTGCGCAGGGCGCCGGCTGCGAAATGCCCTGGATCATCGACCTCGACCGGCTCGAGTTCAGCGGCGACGCCCGCTATCTGGTGGTTCGATACCGCGGCCGCGGACTGTCCACCAATCCGGGCGTGTACTTTCTGCATGGCGAAGAAGGCTCGCCCGGTGGCAGGCCCTACGCCATGGCCGACGACCTGCAGTCCGATGGGCAGTGGCACACGCTGGGAGTCGACCTGCTGGCGCTCGACCCCATTGATGTGACGCACCAGCTGGCATTGAAAGTGCAAGTGGATGCTGGCGGGAGTGCACAGCTGGAGATCAGCCAATTGTGGTTTGCCAACTCGCTGCCGGCCGAAGCGCGCATGGCTCACCAGCCCTTGGAGCGGGCCCGGGAAGCGGTGACATTCGAGTGGGCGACCAGCACGCTTCTGACTCGCGAGGGATGGACCACCAGCCCCGCCACGGACTACACAGCTTCCATAAGTGACAAGGAGATGACATTTGTAGTAAGTGGCGCGGGCCAGGGCATGCGCTGGCTGGTCGCACTTCCTGCCCCCGTCGATCTGGACTCGATGCCCTATGTTTCCGTGCGCTACAAAGCGTCCGGTGCGGTGGCTGCGGCCGGCTATGCGATCTGGCTGGGCAGCGAGGGGAGCGGTGCGGGTGGCGAAGCCGTCGCTCCGCTGCTGGCGTCGGACCTGCAAGTCGACGGCGTCTGGCACACGGTCAGCGTGAAACTGGACAAGGCCTTCTCCGCCACGCACCTGGCTGTGGGTCTCGACAGTGCGGGGCAGCAGGCGCGTCTGACGCTCGGCAGCATCGGGTTCAGCGCCGGGCCACCGCGGTGGGACCTGGCCGGGCTGCTGCTGCATGAGACGCGTGCGGCCGCCTGGCCGCCCGGCCAGGACGGCTTCACGACGGAGCCGGTGTCAGTGCGTGGCGGGACAAGCGCGCCACTGATCGGGCGCCGCCTGGCCTTGAACAACTGGTTCACGGCACCGCACATCAGTGTTGGCGGCGTGCCGTTCACGGTACCGCTCGACCCGGTGGAGGTGCTGCAAACCAGCACGGCACAGTGTGGTGAGCTGGCACTGGGAATCGCGCCCGGGGTGCGCGAGCTCTACCTGCTCACCGCCGCCGCCGCGCCCGCCACTGAACCGTGGGGCATCGATTGGACGCACCCGCGCCCCGTCGAATTGCTCGACGTGCCGGAGAAGGTCTGCATTGAGATCCGCTACGAGTCCGGCCCGCCCGACCGCGTACTGCCGCTGGACGCCGCGACCGGACAGTGGGGCATGCGTCGCGGGCTGGGCGTCACGGTTGTGCACCCGGACCCGCAGCGTGTGGCTGTCGAGCTGGTCGTGTGCGACCGCATGCAGACGGCCGGCTTCGCGATCGTCGCCGCCACGACACGGCGTGAGGCGCCGCGTGTGGCGGAGCCGAATTGGGAGCATCTGACGTACGGCCCGCCGCCGGCCAGTCCGCTGGCGTCACCGCCCGCCCTGCCCGCCCTGCCCGCCCTGCCCGCCAGTCCGGCCGATGCGATCTGCAGCGGCCTGCTGCAGGCGCGCTTCGACACCAGCTCTGGGCTGCCCTGCCCGCAGCTGGCCATCGCCGGCCGCCCAGCGGCGCTCGCCTGCGCCGCCGCGCCGGTCTTCGAGGTGCGTATCGGCGGCCGTCCCGTGGCGGCGCCGGACTGGTCGATCGAAACGATCACAAGTCTTGATCGGGGCATGCGGTTCACGCTGCGGCACGCGCCGGCCGGGCTGCAGGCGACGGTCGACTGCGTGCCGGGCGCTCTGCACGAACTGCTCCTGCGGATGTCGCTCACCAACGAATCCGACCAGCGGGTCACGGCGACGCTGCAATTCCCGGTGCTCAACGGTCTGTGTCTCGACAGCGCCGCAGACACGTGGTATCTCAGTGGCCGGCGGGGTGGAGTCATCAACTTCGTCGACGTCGCCTGGAGCGACCCGCTCGGCGAACGCCATCCTCTGCAGATGGATGGATTCTTCAATCCGCGCACCGGCATAGCGCTCGGATTGCTCACGCACGACACAGCCGCACAGCATCACTTCATACACCTGTCCAAAGACGGCGGCGGCGGAGCGTGGTCGATTGAGTATCCCGACCGGGACCTGGCACCGGGCGCGACATTTCACGCTACGGAGGCGGCCGTCGTGGTGCGCGAGGGGGACTGGCGCGCCATCTTCCAGGCGTACTGCGAGTGGCTGTCGCGCTGGTTTCGACCGGTGGCGCCGCGCAAGCCGTGGTTCGAGCGGACATTTGCCCTCGTGAGCGGCAATGCACACTACGATGCGTCCCCGGACCCGCAGACGCGCGGCAATGTGCAGCGGCTGGTCGATACCATGCACCAGTACATCGGTCCCTGCGATTACGTCCACCTGTTTGGCTGGGGCGCCTCGCAGCAGTTCGGCGACTGGGGCGACTACGACCACTACGCGGAAGTTGGCGGGCTGGATTA
>DAISIS010000408.1:0-5291 GCA_036821925.1 Pirellulaceae bacterium | reverse complement strand
CACCGCGTTGCATTTGAGCGTCGAAACTGCCACAGTAGTCAGGATGGTTCCAGGGCAAAACGGGGGTGCAACGTGGGAGGGCCAGGTCATGTGCCGTCACTGTGATCATGAACAACAACAGGGAATGCCGCGGCGGGATTTCGTCAAGATCATGGGGGTCTCTGTCGCGGGGGCGTCGTTCCAGGCGGCTGCGCTGGCCGGTGCAGCGCGCGCCAATGGCGCTGCGGACGCGGAGCGGCCGGTTACGCACATCCGCGGCGCGTTTCTGTATCCGCCGACCAGTCAGCTGCAGCAGGCGGGATACTACAGCTGGCCAGGGTCGGATTTCGACGCGGAAGGTCGACAGCAACAGTACCTGGCGCGAATCCGCGATATGGAGCAGACGCTGGGCATCCGCATCGAGATGGAAGAGAAGCCGCTCGACACGGCTGCTGATGTGGACGCCTTCATGGCCCGCGCCACAGAGAGCCGGCCGCACGGTCTGCTGCTCATCCCGCTCAAGAAATCACCCCACTGGGAACACGTTGTCCGGATTGTGGAGACGGTGCAGATCCCGTCGGTCATTCTGGCGACCCTCGGAGTCCTGCAGGGATCCCATGTACGGCAGGTGATCGACCGGCCGGGCGTGTACATGATCAATTCACCCGACAATCTGGACGCGGTCGAGAACGGACTGCGCATGATTCGCACGGGGGTGTGGCTGCGCGGTGCCCGCATCATCAACATCGATGGCAATGAGACGCAGGAGACGACCGTGCCGTTCGTGGGGACGACAGTGCGTCAGATCCCGCACCAGCGATTCTACGACCTGTTTGCCCACGCGCAGGTGGACAGTCAGGTGCAGGCCTTGGCGGACCGGTTTGCGGGGCAGGCGGTCAAGATTGTGCAGCCGACCAGCGCTGATATCGTGCAGGCGGCCAAGACCTACTTCGTGCTCAAGCAGATCCTGGCCGAGGAGGCTGGTGATGCGTTGATGATGAACTGCCTGCCCGGTCTGGCCGCGCCGCACAAGCATGTCCCGCCCTGCATGGGTTTCATGCAGTTGATGAACGAGGGGATCGCCATGGGCTGCGAGTCCGATCTGGACGGGACGCTGACCATGATGCTGCTCCAGCAACTGTGCGGCCGCCCCGGGTTTCTGCACAATTCTGCGCTGGACACCGAGCACAATCACTACTGGGGTGCTCACTGCACGGCACCGTCGCTGATGCACGGCGCTGGCACGCAGGCGGAACCGGTCGAACTGATGAGCCATTGCGAGGCGGGGTGGGGAACCGTCCCCCGCGTGCTGTTCCAGGCCGGCCAGGAAGTGACGCTGACCCGCTATCTGTCATGGCCGCCGCAGCGCATCAGTGCGCCCACGATTGAAGCCCGCGCCACGCGTGCCGGGCAGGCGGCGCCCGAGAAACCACAGCTGCTGCTCTATTCCGGCACGATTGTCGGCTGCCCCGCGATCCCGCCCGCGGGCGGCTGCCGGTCGAATGTGGAAATCGACATCCGAGAGCTGGACCGAGCGACCGATCTCATTGGCAATCATATGGTCATGGTATATGGTGACCACGTGAAACAGCTCCGGCAGTTCTGCCAGCTGCACGATGTTCAGGTTGCCACATGAGTATTGCCAGATGAGTAGCAGTCCGTCGAGTCCCGCGCCACCGGTCCCGTCGCATCCGCTCCGCTGGCTGCCGGAGTTCTGGGAGCTCAGCCAGAAGCGGCTCCGACCTCAGGTTCGCGTGCTGGGGCTGTCGCTTCTGGTCGGCATCGTGGCCGGTGTGGGAGCGATTGCGTTCTACGCGGCGTGCCAGGTGGTGGTCCACTACGCGCTCGATGCGGCCGCCGGCTATCGGCCGCATCATCCGGGTGGTGAGCCGCCGCTGCTGGCGCCGACCGATCAGCTGTTTCGCCCGTGGCTGCTCGTGTTGGTGCCAGCGCTCGGTGGCTTGGTGAGCGGGCTGCTGGTCTTCACGCTGGCCCCGGAAGCTGAGGGGCACGGCACGGACGCGGCCATCGCCGCATTCCACTACCGGCAGGGACGCATTCGCCCGCGTGTGCCGCTGGTGAAGCTGATTGCCAGCGCCGTGACGATCGGCACCGGCGGATCGGGGGGCCGCGAGGGGCCGATTGCCCAGATCGGCGCCGGGTTCGGCTCTTTTCTCGGCCACGTCTGCCGGCTCAAGCCGGCCGAATGCCGGATCCTGATGGCGGCCGGCATGGGGGCCGGCGTGGCGGCCATCTTTCGCGCACCGCTGGCCGGTGCGTTGTTTGCCGCGGAAGTCCTGTATCGCTCCACCGATTTCGAGTCGGACGTGATTGTCCCGGCGGCGTTGGCCAGCACTACGGCCTACTGCACGTTCGGGCTGGCATTCGGCTGGACACCTCTGTTCTCGCTCCCCCGCACGGTTATCGACGCCCTGTCGTTCAATGACCCGCGCCAACTGCTGGCGTATCTGGTCCTGGCCTTCTTCCTCGTGCTGCTGGCGATGCTCTACACCCGGACGTTCTACAGCCTGTCCTATGCGTTTCGCCGTCTGACGCTGCCACGCCATGTGAAGCCGGCGATCGGCGCGTTGCTGAGCGGTCTGGTGGGGGTGGGACTGTTCTACCTCCTGGGACGGGAACAGCAAGTGCTCGCGGTGCTCTCGTTTGGCTACGGCAGCCTGCAAGAGGCCTTGACCTTGCCCACCGAGGGCGGGGGCGACCTGTCGTTCGCCCTCATCCTGCTCGTGATTGCCCTGGGCAAGATCGTGACCACCAGCCTGACGATCGGCAGCGGCGGATCCGGGGGAGTCTTCGGCCCGTCGATGGTGATCGGAGGATGTGGTGGCGGAGCGTTGGGCATCGTCCTCCATCATCTGTGGCCCACATTGGTCCCGCACCCCGCCAGCTTCGTGATTGTCGGGATGGCCGGATTCTTTGCCGCGGCAGCCAAGACGCCCGTCTCGACCCTGGTCATCGTCAGTGAGATGACGGGGGACTACAATCTGCTGCTGCCCACGCTCTGGGTGTGCGTCATCGCGTTCCTCCTTGCCGACGAACGGTCTATCTATCATTCCCAGGTCGAGAGCCGCTCGTTGTCCCCGGCCCATCAGGGCGATTACGTGCGGGAAGTCCTGGCCGGGCTGCAGGTCAGGCCGTTTCTGGCCGCCCAGCGAGAGGTCCCCACGGTGCGCGCTGGCGCGATGCTGCCGGAGGTCATCGAACGGCTGAGCGAGACCGCCTACCACGGACTGCCGGTGGTTGATGAGTGCCGTGGCTACCTGGGCATGGTGAGTCTGGAAGAGGTGCACCTGGCGTCCCGCTCCTCTGCGCTGGGGCCCCTGGTGGTGGCCGAGGACCTGATGCGCAGCGACGCGCCCCCACTTCGCGCCGACGACTGCCTGGATCGGGCGCTCGAGCTGTTCGTGGAGAGCGACCAGATGGCGCTGGCGGTGGTCGATGGCTCGGCCGAGCAGCGGGTGATCGGGATTGTGCATCGAGCCGACATCTCGAGCGCTTACTTGCGGCGCGTCCACGGAACCTAGGGCTTCCCGGGCGTGCCATGTAACGATCGGCACCGGCGGTTCAGGGGGCCGCGAGGGGCCGATTTCCCAGATCGGCGCCGGGTTCGGCGCTTTTCTCTGCCACGTCTGCCGGCTCGCGCCGGCCGAATGCGGGATTCTGATGGCGGCCGGCATGGGGGCGGGCGTGGCGGCCATCTTTCACGCACCGCTGGCCCAGGGAGCGACCGCCTCCTGGCAGAGCGGAACTGAGGTAGCCAAACGAATCACCGGCGTGATCGAATCCGTTCTCGGCAGCTCCTACTAACCGTTGCATTTCAGTGCCCGCCGCAGGTCTTCATTGCCCGCTGACTGCTCCATGATCGACGCGACGAGTGCCGCCTTGCCGCGTTTGGCGAGAAGATACTTAAGCTTGTTGTCGTCCAGTCCACTCATGCGGCTGATTCGTCGGAATTCGTCTCACACCACTCGTTCCGCCATCGCAACGACCAACCTGATCGCCCGATCCAAGTCAAATGTCCGGAACTCCTTCTCGCGGAGCACCGTTCGTAGCCTGGTATCCAGTTGACGCCGGAGTGCGGTCAGACGTTCCTTGCTGACGTCCACGGCCAGGTTGCCGGGCACGTTGAGTTTCTGGCGCACGAGATCGCCGAACTCGGCGTTGTCCAGGTGCAGCCCAAGGTTCTCGACGGCATAGTCAAGGTCATAGAAATCGCGGATGGCCACGTCCTTGCGGGACACGGCCGCGCGAAACTTCTCCGCCATCGCTTCTGTCTTGGCGATGCAACTGATGTTCAGCGGATGCACGGCTGCCTCGCCGCTGATTGGATCAAGCAGCAGTGTCTGGGCCAGCGCATTCACAGGGGAGAGCACCAAGGGCTCACGCACACTCACTTCGATCAAGATGGTTTCCGGCTGGGCCGTCGTGGGTGATTGGTATTCAATCGACCCGTTGTACTGGGTGGAACTGCTGGCACCGCGCAGCGGCTCGGCTGTGGTGAACGCCGGAACATGATCGGCTATGTTGGAGACGGCCTTCTTGATCTCCGTGACCGCCTGTTGGCGTGTCTTGCGACTGGCATCGACGGACAGAGGAATGGTGAAGTCGAGGTCTTCGCTAAGACGGTAGAACCCGGCATGGACCTTCGCCAGGCAGGTGCCGCCTTTGAAGACGAGTTGACTGCCGCCGTGACGGACGAGATGCGCCAAAAGAACGGTACAGAAGTAGTCCTTCTCGATGAGACGTGCATTGAAGCCCGTCCGCGATGCCGTAAAGTTGATCGCCTCGCGGAACAGAGGCAGGTCGTTGTGGAGATTGAGGCCGGTCGGCTCAGGCATTGAGTACCACTCCCCATTGCTTCAGGAGGGTCCCGCATGTGGGGCGCTCGGGCACAAACGGAATCCTGGCCGTTGATGGCGTCAGTGCTCGCAGCAATCGCTTAAGGATGCGTTGCTCCGCGTTCATCTGCTCCAGCAGCGCACCCATGCGTCGGATCGTACCCATGTTGCCATAGCGAACCGTGCTCTCCGCCAGATCGGCCAGTGCGACACGCCCGGCATCCACCTCGCGCCGAATCCAGCCGTAGGCTCGAGGCAGGCTGTCAAACCGCGACCAGTCGTACACCGCATCAACCAGCGTGCGCGTGCGAGACGAGTAGACCAACGTTTCGCCGCTGGGCGTTGTGACTTGTTCGGTGTCGCCCAAGCGAGCATTGCCGACTTTGACCAGCGTAAGACTCGTTCGCCCAATCGCGCGCTCGCCGGAGAGGGCGTTGTTGTAGATCGTGATGCGAG
>DAISIS010000407.1:0-5295 GCA_036821925.1 Pirellulaceae bacterium | reverse complement strand
TGGAAGTGGCCAGCCCCCGCATCTGGGGCATCGAAGAGCACGCGGCCATCAGCGCCGGATGCCGGAACGCCCGCCCATGAATAAAGCAAAGGAGCACGCTATGTTATCTCGATCTGCCGGCCTGTGCACGGCGCTGGCCACCCTGCTGTCGATCCCTGCGGCGCTGGCCCAAACGCCGCTCGCTCCGGTCGTCGAGGCCGAGGAAACCGTGTATCGGTTCGAATCGGCCAACAACGGGGCGGGACCGATGTGGTGCAGCGGCTCAACGTGCCTCGTGCGAGTTGCCGACCGGCTGTTTGCCAGCGGTCTGGAGACGATCCCGGGGGCCGCGCCGTTGAACAACTGCCGGTGGCTGCTGTTCGAACGGACTGCGGAGGGCTGGCAGTTGCGGCATCGCGACGAGTCGGGACGCACGCGTGAACCCTGCCCGCTGGTGGGCCTGGCCGGCGGGCAACTGGTGTTGTCGGCCAATCCGACGTTGACCGGGCCGAACGACGCGGCAGGGCCGGCCCAGCCGCAGTTGCTGCGCTGGCAACTCCCGGACATCGCCGCGGCGCCCGAGACGGTGCTGCCGCAGTGGCAGGGCACGCCGCCGTTCACCGAGCACTCCTACCGCACGCTGGCCGCCGACGGGCCCCGGGGCGAACTGATCCTGCTGCAGAACGTGGGCTACACCCACGCCGAATGGGCGCTGCGCGACGCCGACGGGCACTGGCCCGCACAGGGCCAGCTCAAATGGCCGTGGGGTGCGGAGTACGATCAACCGCAGCCCATCCGCGTCTGCTACCCGAACGTCATGCTGCGCGATCGGGCCGTGCACTTCTGCGGGGTGAGTGACATCGTGGAGCCTTACCAGCGGTGGCGCGACTACAAGAAGGAACTCACGGGGCGCGACTGGGACTACGATTTCCGTCGCCTGTTCTATACCTGGTCGGACGATATCACGACCGGGAAGTTCGCCCCCTGGGTGGAAATCGCCAGCCGCGACAAGACGTGCGGCTGGATCGGGCCCGCCGATCTGTGGCTGGCCGACGATGGCCGCGTACACATCCTGTGGACCGAACGCGCCGTCGACCCCCGGCTGCGCGACAAGTTCTTTCCCGACGTCCAACAGTCGCAGTCGCTCAACTATGCGATCGTCGCCCAAGGGGAGGTCGTCCACCGGCAGACGCTGGTCGAGGCACGGGAGGGGGGCGCCAACGAAGTGGTCTCGGCCGCACGGTTCCACGTCGCGCCCGCCGGGCGTCTGTGCGTGTTCTACTACGTCACCGGCAGCGACGCGGAGGGGCACGCACTGGCCCAGAACCGGCTCGTCGAGCTGCTGCCTGGCGGGACCGTCGGTCCGACCGTCGACGTGCCGTTGGCCACCGCCATGTCCTCTTTCTTCACAGCAACGGTGCGCGGCGGGTCACCCGCGTCCGAAGTGCTGGAACTGCTGGGCACCCGCGCCGGCGCGGGCAACGCCATCCACTATGCCCGCATCCGCTTGTGGTGAGCTGGCGGGCGGCCCGAGACTTCCCGGAAGCTGGGCAAACTTTGTCGGTGAGGAGGCGGCGAGCGAACTGCCGGGCAGCGGCGTGCCGATGGTATGCACAGACTGGTGCTGACGCACGGAAGCGTACCTTTCGCCTGAGAGTTGGACATGGACTACGTCCCGTTTCTGGAGCAGATTCGGTCCCTCATCTGTCAAGTCTTTGCCGAGTTTGGCAGCCCACTGGGGCGGACACCCCGCGAGGCCGTTCTGATCCGCGACGGGTACTTCTGCGGCCGCCGCTTCGAAGCGGACGGGTTCCAGGCCGTGTGGTTCACCGAAGAACACCAGATCAAATTCTACGATCGCGCCGGGGCTGTCCTCCGCGTCGTCGCCCTCACTGACCAGCAGCTCGCGTCCAGCCCGCGCAAGGCGGCCTAGCTTGGCCGGCAGCTGGCCGCTAAGTGTGATCCCGCAATGGGGGAGCTCTGCGCAGGCAGGGTACTTGCAGCAAGCCTGACACACGGTATCGTGGCAGACGTGCGCGGCGGCATCCGCCGGCCGACAAGCCGGATCGCGCTGCACAACGCCCCGTGCGTCCCAGGCGCTCCGCGCTGACGCTTTTCATCACGCCGATAGGAGGTAACTGCTCATGACCGTGCGCCATCCCCTGCGTCTGGCGGCCGCCAGTCTGACGGCCGCGTTTGTCGCCGCCTGGTCACTCACCGCATCCGCGCAGCCGGTCGACCTGCTCCATCAACCGTATCGGCTCGACACGGGCCTCGTGTCACGCTCGATCTCGTTTGAGAACCCGACGGGGGCCCCGGGCGAGGGAGGCAAGGCGGCCAGTGCGCTGGGAGTGGGACGAAAAGGCGCACCGGCGCGGACGATCAAGCCGGGCGAGGAGGTGCAGTTGTGCGACATCGAGGGGCCGGGGACCATCCGGCACATCTGGATCACCACGGCACGGGAGCCGGTCAACCAACGCGCGCTGATCGTCCGGGCGTGGTGGGACGACCAGGATCATCCGAGCATCGAATGCCCGATTGGCGACTTCTTCGGATTCGCGCATGGCAAGATCATGCCCTACCAGTCCGCCGTGCACTCGGTGGGCAGCACGGGAGGCCGCAACATCTGGCTGCCCATGCCGTTCGTCAAGCGTGTCAAGATGACGTTCTGCAACCAGGCGCAACAGGAAGTGCCCCTCTTCTATCAGATCGACTACACGATCGGCGACCAGCACCCAACCGATGTCGGTCGCCTGCACGTGTTGTTCCGACGCGAGAACCCGACGACACAGAAGCAGGACTTTGAACTGCTGCCGCTGCGTCAGAACAAGGGGCGGTTCATCGGGTCTGTGATCGGCATCCGCAATCTGCACCCGGAGCAGTGGTGGGGGGAAGGGGAGGTCAAGGTATACATGGATGGCGACCAGGAGTTCCCGACCATCTGCGGCACGGGGAGCGAGGACTATGTGGGGCTCGCCTGGGGCATCCAGCAGACGCCGTTCCTGTACAACGGCTGCAGTCTGGATCAGAAAGACGAGACTTCCGGCCATGTGTTCGTGTCGATGTACCGGTGGCACCTGCCCGACCCGATCGCCTGGCAGCGGGAAGCGCGCATTACGATCCAGCAGATCTCCTGGACCAACGGGCTCGCCGAGACGCAGGACGACTGGAGCTGCGCCACGTTCTGGTACGAGCCGGTCCCCAGCGCTCCGCTCCCCGCACTGCCCGACGTCGCCGCCCGCACGGCCGATATCTGGCCTGATAAGTGAAGCCCAGTTACTCATAGCTTCATGCAGCCCGTCGCTGCCTGATAGCTGCCACCTGTGACCCGCCGCCGATCGCCCGACTGCCAGCTCCCCGGAGATGAACCCATGCCCCGCTCGTCGACCGCTACGGAGCGTGTGCCCTGCACGCGCCGCAGTTTCCTGCACCAGTCGTCTGCCGTCCTATCGGCATTGGCGGTCAGTCGCCTGGCAGCCGGCCAGGCGGTGCACGTAGCGGGAAGTGATGTTCTGCGACTCGGACTCATCGGCTGCGGCGGGCGCGGCAGCGGCGCGGTGATCAATGCGCTCACCGTCGACGCGCAGGCGAAGCTGGTGGCTATGGCGGACGCATTTGCGTGGCGCATTGACGAGAGTCTCCAGAGCCTGCTGGCGCTCAGACCGGAGCAGATTGACGTACCGCCTGAGCGGCGGTTTGCCGGGCTCGACGCCTACCAGCACCTGCTCGCCTGCGACGTGGATGTCGTCCTGATCACGGTGCCTTCGCACTTCACGCCGATCTATCTGCAGGCGGCGGTCGATGCCGGCAAGCACGTGTTCTGCGAGAAGACCCACGCCGTGGACGCCCCTGGCGTGCGTTCGGTATTGCGGTCGGCCGAGACCGCCCGGCAGAAGGGACTCAGCATCGTCTCCGGTCTGGCCTGGCGATACGACACCGGCGTGCGGGAAACGATGCAGCGCGTCCACGACGGCGCGATCGGCGACATCACGTCGATCCAGGAGGTGTGTAACACCGGCTCGCTGCGCAGCCTGCCGCGCAAACCGGGCATGACGGAGATGGAGTACCAGATCTACAACTGGTACGATTTCAACTGGTTGTCGGCAGACCTCCCCGGGCTGAACCTCGTGCACAACGTGGACAAAGGGGCCTGGGCGTTGCACGACGCTCCGCCGCTCAGCGCGTGGGGCATGGGGGGGCGCGAGGTGCGGAAAGGCCCGACCTTTGGCGACGTCTTCGACCACCACGCCACCGTGTTCCGCTACCCGGATGGCGTCCAGATGTACGCGTATTGCCGGCAGATCAATGGTGCCACGACCGACATATCCGACGTGTTCATCGGCACGCGTGGGCGCTGCGACCTGCTGCAGAACAAGATCGAAGGGGAGGTGACGTGGCGGTACGAGGGGCCCCCCTGTAACCGGTTCGACCTGGAACAGGCCGCCCTGCTCTCCTCGATCCGCGCCGGCACACCGATCAACAACGGCCTGTACATGGCGCGCAGCAGCCTGCTGGCGCTGATGGCCACCTGGTGTTCGCACACGGGTGAGGAGATCACGTGGGACCAGGCGCTGAACTCCCCGCGGCAGGTCAACCCGGAGCGTTACGCGTTCGACGCCCCTCCCCCGGTGCTGCCCGGCCCCGACGGCAACTATCCGATCGCCGTGCCAGGCGCGACGCGATTTGCGTAGGGTTCGGCCACGAGAGTCGTACTCACTAACGGCTCTCCTGCACGTAGCGGTCGAGTTCCTGGTAGACGGGTGGCAGCTGGGATTCCAGGCTGGCACAGAGTTGTTCCACGCCGTCGAGCGTTCCGTCACGCGCGAGTTGTTCGAGCGCATAGGCGGTGTCGCCGCTCTCGGTAGCGCCCAGGCTCCACAGAGAGTTCTTCAACGTGTGTGCGGCGCGGTGGAGCAGCTTCGTGTCGCCCGTCCCGAGGGCTTGCCGGATGCTGGCCATCAGCGTCGGCGTCTCCTGCTGAAATACACCGATGACTTCGACCAGCAGCGTCTGGTCGCCTCCCGTCATTTCCAGCGCTGCGGACCAGTCTATCAGAGCCATGGAAATCTCCTTCGCCTTAGGGCGTGCGATGGCGTGACGCCGCGTTCAGTCGGCGTTGGGCCGGGACAACACGCGGGCAATCGTCTCAAACAACTCGCGGGCTCGAATCGGTTTGGCCACGTAACTGTCCATGCCCGCCTCCAGGCACCGCTCCCGATCCCCTTTCATCGCGTGGGCGGTCATCGCAACGATGGGCAGATGCCCGCCGCGCTGGGCTTCCCGGGCACGGATGGCGCGGGTGGCCTCCAGGCCGTC
>DAISIS010000406.1:0-5318 GCA_036821925.1 Pirellulaceae bacterium | reverse complement strand
CGCGCCGCGCGCAACTCGGCGCCTACGCGTGGAAGAGCCTGCTCGACAGCGGAGCGGTGATCGCCAACGGGACCGATACCCCGGTGGAACCGCTGGATCCGCTGGTCTGCTTCTACGCTGCGGTGACACGCGATATGGGGGGCGGGCGAACGTTCTATCCGGAACAGTGTATGACGCGCCCACAGGCGCTGCGCAGCTACACGCTGGATGCCGCCTTCGCCGCCTGGGAAGACGATATCAAGGGTTCGCTCACCCCCGGCAAACTCGCCGATATCGTCGTGCTGTCTCAGGACATCCTGACGATTCCTGCAGCGCAGCTGCGCGCGACCCGGGTACTGTATACGATCGTCGGCGGCCGCGTGCTGTACGCCCCCGCAGGGGAACCGGTCGCAGACCCGCGCTAGGCCGGCCGCCTGTACCACCTGTGTGCCACCTGTGTGCCACCTGGAGCACAAGAAAAGAAAAACCCTGTGCTGCGCGCCGACCGTCGGCAGGAATCGTTGCTCCGTGTTGCCCAACGAGTCGCGCGCGGTACAGGGTGAGTCAACCGCGATCGAAAAACGGGCCAGCCGAGGCTGCTGCTGTCCATTCCGCCTGCCGCCGACGAACACGGCATGCGGTCCCCGGCAGCGTCCAACACGCTTCCCACCGAGGAACGTCGCAGCCTCCGCTGGCAACCACATTATGTTACGCACAGCAGATCGGCCGGTCGAGCGCCGCACGTCGTGGCTGGCCGCAAGCAGCCGTCAGTCTGAGAGTTGCGTCCAGCCGCTCGGGGCGCCACGGCCGGTGGACACATGACCGCGCGGAGACGCGGCACCCGGAGTGGCGACGAAGCCCCGCTTCCCACACGCCACCTACCGGCGAGTCAAGTCAGCGGATAGGCTCACGGCTGGTGACTCTCACACAACGAAGACTGCCCGATGACAAGCGACACACCTGCCCGCGACGAACTGGCCGCCCTGTACCTGGAACAGCTGCCCTATGAGCCCTATCGCGTTCAGGAGGAAGCTCTGCTGGCGTGGTTCACGTCCGAGCAGGGGGTGCTGGTCTGCGCGCCCACCGGCACCGGCAAGACGTTGATCGCCGAGGCGGCCCTGTTTGAGGCCCTGCACAACGGTTCGGTCGCCTACTACACCACACCGCTGATCGCGCTGACAGACCAGAAGTTCTACGAACTGCAGGCGTGCGCGGTGCGGTGGGGGTTCCGCGAAGACGATGTCGGGCTGGTCACGGGCAACCGCCGCATCAATCCTGCCGCGAGAATCCTGGTGGTGGTGGCCGAAATCCTGTTCAACCGGCTGCTGCACTCCGGCGCGTTCGACTTCACGCAGGTCAGTGCCGTGGTGATGGATGAGTTCCACAGCTTCAACGATCCGGAGCGTGGCATCGTCTGGGAACTGACACTGGGCCTGCTTCCTCCCCACGTGCGGATGCTGTTGCTGTCCGCCACCGTCGGCAACAGCCTGGAGTTCATCAACTGGCTGGCGCACCACCACAGCCGGCGGCTGGAGTTGGTCCAGAGCGACGAGCGCAAAGTCCCACTCACCTACCAGTGGATCGGCGACATGCTGCTCAACGAGTTCCTGGAGTCGATGGCCGCGGGGGACGAGCAATCGCGGCAGACGCCGGCCCTCGTGTTCTGCTTCAACCGGGACATGTGCTGGAACGTCGCGGAACAAGTCAAGGGCAAACGGCTGATCGGCAACGAACAGCAGAAGGAGCTGGCCGCTGCACTGGACCGCTACGACTGGTCGCAGGGCGCCGGCCCCAAGCTGCGGCAGCTGCTGCTGCGCGGCGTCGGCGTGCATCATGCCGGCGTGCTGCCGAAGTACAAGCGGATCGTCGAGGAACTGTTCCAGCGCAAGCTGCTGGCGCTGACCATCTGCACCGAGACGCTATCGGCCGGCATCAATCTGCCGGCGCGCAGTGTCGTGGTGCCCGAACTGCTCAAGGGCCCGCCGGGCGAGAAGAAGCTGATCGATTCCAGCAGTGCGCACCAGATCTTTGGGCGGGCCGGCCGGCCTCAGTTCGACACGCAAGGTTATGTCTTCGCGCTGGCGCACGAAGATGACGTCAAGATCCAGCGCTGGCGGGAAAAATACGACCGCATCCCGGAAGACACGCCCGATCCCAAGCTCCGCCAGGCCAAGAAGGCGCTCAAGAAGAAGATGCCCACGCGGCGCAGCACGGAACAGTACTGGACGGCAGCTCAGTTCGAGCAGCTGCGCACGTCGCCCCCCGGGCGTTTGTCCAGCCGGGGTGCGCTCCCGTGGCGACTCCTGGCCTACTGGCTCGACGCCTCCCCCGAAGTGGATACGATCCGGGACCTGGTGAGCAAGCGGTTGCTCGTCGGCAAACGCCTGGAAGCCAGTCAGAAGGCTGTGGACCGCATGCTGCTGACCCTGTGGACCGCCGGCTATGTGGAGTTGGAGCCGGAGCCTCCCAAGCCGGGTTCGCCCGCGGGCGGGCGCGGTGTGGGACTCAACCCGGAGGGGAAGCCGGCCGCCACGGCTGACGATGCGCCGGAGAGCTACCGGCCGCATGTGGCCCGACCTACACCCGACCTGCAGAAGCTGCTGCTCCTGCGCGGTGTGAACCCGCTCTACGGCGTCTTCCTGGTCAATCAGCTGGGCATCGCGGACCGCAACGAGCGAATCCAGGCGCTGGAAAGCGTGCTCGAGATGCCGCCGGCCGTGGCCTACCATCTGCATGTGCCGGGGCACGAGGAGCTGCCCCCCGGCCCCCTCGCCACGACCCGGCTGGATCTGTACCTGCTGCAGCTGGGCCTGGTCACCGCGGAGCAGCTGGGAGCCGCGCCGCCGGAGGAGCGTGACGGGCCCCGCGCATTCTACGAGGAAGAGCCGGTCTACGTCCTGACGCTGGCCGACAAACTCCGCATGTGGTTCGACAACGACTTCCCCGGAGTGCACGATCTCCGCACCCGCCCTGTGTGGGCCGCCGGTGAACTGCTGCAGTTCGCCGGCAACTTCAACAAGTTCATCACCAGCAAGCAGCTGCAGAAACAGGAGGGCATCATCTTCCGGCACCTGCTCAGGTTGATACTCCTGATCGGGGAGTTCACACAACTGAGCCCCCCGGACCTGGATCCCCAGCAGTGGCGCGAAGAGATGCAGGAGATTGCCGACCGGCTGACCGAATCGTGCCGCCAGGTCGACCCGACCAGTACCGACAAGGCACTCGAGCAGGCCCAATCCGACGACACGCTGCTGTAGGCGCGACCCGCTGCCGCGCTGCCCGGCAACCGGTTTCTCGTCCCTGACAGATGCCTGTCACCCTCCACCATCGTTTCGGCGAGCCTGGCCGGCGCAGGCATCCGGCGCGGTCAGATCGGCACTTGCGTCCGGTAGGCCGCGTCGGCTACGCTTGGGACTTGCGTGTGCACTGCGCATCCTGCCTGCCAGCGCGGGACAGGCACCCGACCGTCTCATCGCGCCGACGGGCGGAAAGACTCTCCCACGAGATACACCACATCAGGGAGCCGACGGGACCATGTTGGACTTGTACGAGAAGATGGAAACGGCAGCGGCGGTCGTGCGGCAGCGGTGGAACCGGCGGCCCCATGCCGGCATTATCCTGGGCACAGGCCTGGGGAACGTGGTTGAGCGGGTGGTGGTCGAAGCGACTCTGGACTACGAGCAGATCCCTCATTTCGTCAACTCGACGTCCATCGGTCATCGCGGGCGGCTTGTGTGCGGCCTGCTGCAGGGGGTGCCAGTGATGGTCATGGAGGGCCGGTTTCACATGTATGAAGGATACTCGCTGGCGGAGATTACGTTCCCCGTCCGCGTGATGAAAGCCGTCGGTGCGGACCTGCTGATCGTCTCCAATGCCAGCGGCGGAATGAATCCACACTACCGTTGCGGCGACCTGGTTGTGATCGAAGACCACATCAACCTGATGGGTGATAATCCGCTGATCGGGGTGAACGACGACCGGCTCGGCCCGCGTTTTCCTGACATGTGTGAGCCGTATGACCTGGCTCTGGTGGACCGCGTCCTGGAGATCGCGCGGCGCGCGAACATCATTGCCCACAAGGGAGTCTTCGTGGCGGTCGCCGGTCCGAACCTGGAGACGCGGGCCGAGTACCGGTTCCTGCGTGCGATCGGGGCTGACATCGTGGGCATGTCGACCGTGCCCGAAGTGATCACGGCGGTGCACGCGGGCCTGCGCGTACTGGGCTTGAGCATCGTAACCGACATGTGCCTGCCCGATGCCCTCATGCCGGCCAACATCGACCACATCATCGCCACCGCGAACGACGCGCAGCCGCGTTTGACGAGCCTGATACTCGGTGCGTTGGCCGCCGAGCAGGTGCAGCGGTGAGGAGGGCGGCGGAAACGTGCGGACGTGGAGCGGGCGACGCCAGCTCCCGCCAGGACGGAACTTGGTGATGGATCACGACTATCCGAATGCAGTCCGGTTGGCGCGCGACGAGATCTGCCGCCAGTGGCCCTGCGAACCGCGGGCGGCGGTCGCGTTGGGAACGGGCCTGGGAGCCCTGACCAGGCACCTTCAGTGCGAGGCCACCATCCCGCTGTGTGCGTTGGCCGGCTTCCCCCAGACAACGGCACCAGGACACTCTGGACGCATCGTCTGCGGGCGCCTGGGCGGCGTACCCCTGATCGTGTTCGACGGGCGGTACCATCTGTACGAGGGGCACCCGGTAGATCTGATCACGCTCCCCGTGCGTGTGGCGCATGCCTGCGGCGCACCGATGCTCATCGTCTCGAACGCCAGCGGCGGACTCAATCCGCACTATGCACACGGCGACGTGGTCGTCATCGACGACCAGATCAGCTTCATGCGGCGGGGGCTGCCGACCAGCGCGCCGGCGAGTGCAGGCAAATCAGACCGACCGGCGCGGACGGGCAGTGCCCCGTACGACGAACCGCTGGTGCTGCACGCCCTGCAGGTCGCGCGACGACACAACTTCGTCGCACATCGCGGCGTCTATGTCGGCGTGACAGGTCCTAACTATGAAACGCGTGCCGAGTACCGTTTCCTGCGCTGGATTGGCGGGGATGTCGTCGGGATGTCGACCGTGTCCGAGGTGATGGTGGCACACGCGCTGGGCATGCGGGTCCTGGGCCTGTCGGTGGTCACCAACGTGGCATCCCCGGACGCGCCACAGGTGGTGGACGCGGCAGAGGTCATCGATGCGGCCGCCCACGCTGAACCACACATCCGGCAGATCGTGGCCGACGTCGTCGCCACCGGCGGGATCCGCGGCGGAAGGACGAATGACGAGATACCCAAGCACGGGGGGAATGTCTAATGACGAGATACCCAAGCAC
>DAISIS010000405.1:0-5320 GCA_036821925.1 Pirellulaceae bacterium | reverse complement strand
CGGCGCCTCGGTGGGCGGCTGGACCAGCTACGCCAAGTCGATGCAGGACGCCGGCGTGGATGCGATGGAGCTGAACATCTACTTCATCCCCACCGACCCGCAGCAGTCCTCCCGCACGGTGGAGGACCAGTACGCGGAGCTGGTCGCCGCGGTGAAGGAGTCCATCGCCGTCCCGCTGACGGTCAAGCTGGGCCCCTACTTCACCTCCATTCCGGGCGTCGTCCGCCGCGTGGCGGACGCCGGCGCCGATGGCCTGGTGCTGTTCAACCGGTTCCTCGAACCGGACATCGACCTCGAATCGCTGCAGGTGGCTCCGAACCTGGTGCTCAGCAGCCGGCACGAACTGCGGCTGGCCCTGCGCTGGATCGCGATTGTCCGCGACCAGACCGAGCTGTCGCTGGCCGCCACCGGCGGCGTCCACTTCGCGGACGACGTGATCAAAGCCCTGCTGGCCGGGGCCGACGTCGTGCAGATGGCAACCGCCCTGCTCCGCTACGGACCGCCCTACCTCGGCAAGCTGCTCGAAGAGATCGAGCGCTGGCTCACCGAGCACGAGTACGCGTCGGTCGGTCAGATGAAGGGCAGCTTGAGCCGCGGGAACAGCCCCGACCCGAGCGCCTTTGAACGCGCCAACTATATGAAGGCACTCACGTCGTTCACCAGTGAGTTCCCATCGGCGTAGCGCCGTGGCACAGCGCCGCGGCGGAGTTGAATCTGCGGTGGCCACCCGCTGGGCGGGTGGCCACCGGATGGACCCTGCCGGCCGTGGTCGGCGTCAGCTCAGCAGGCCGCTCGGACCTGCGCTGTCCGGTCCCGACAGCTCGTTGATGTACGTCTCGAGGAACCGGGCCAGCTGGTGGAAGTCCGAGTCCGGCTTGACGTAGCGGACGATCGTCACCAGCGTCTCGGGATTCACCAGCTCGTGGAACGGCACGTAGTGCAGGTCCAGCTGTCCGGAAACGGACACCATGACGGCATTGAGCTGTTCTTCCACCAGCGCGCGGTAAGAGCCGACCCCGAGCTGGCTGCCGAGCATCACGTCGTACGCCTGCGGGCGGGCACAGCGCGATTCGTAGCCCAGCTGCAGCCCCTTGACCCGCCGCTTCTTCCCGGTCTGCCGCGTGTATTCTTGGGAAATCAGCTTGCTGAAGAGCTCGCACAGATTGATGGAACTGATCGAGATGTGCCCGTGCTCGTCGCGCGAGACGTCCTTCAGGTAGCTCATCGGCAGGTACTCGGAGAGCCCCTCGGCGAGCACCACCACGCCGTATTCCTTCCGCTCCGCATCCTCGCGGACGCGCATCGTCGCCACAATGCGTTTGACCGTTTCGTCGATGTTCATCACCACGCGTTTGGTCTTCGCGCCGGTCGCAGGGTCCACGACCTCCTCTTCCTCACGATACTTCCCGATGATGTCTTCGACGCTGATCACCAGGCTCGCCTCGCCGGCAATGGCCGCCCCGTATGCGATCCACCCGGCGCTGCGCCCCATGGTCTCCGCCAGGAAGTAGCTGCGCGTCGATTCGGCATCGGCCAGCAGGTTGCGGATCTCCCCCGCCAGAATCTCCACCGCCGTGAAGTACCCGAACGTGAAGTCGATCCCCGTGTAGTCGTTGTCAATCGTCTTGGGGACGTGCACCACCGGAATCTTCTTGCTGCCCGGCGGCAGACAGTCCTGGAACAACTGGAACTTGTTGGCCGTCTTGAGCGTGTCGTCGCCGCCAATCGAGATCAGGGCGTCCACGCCGAGCGAGCACAACGCGTCGTACACCGTCTTGAGCTGCGCCGTCTTCTTCGGGTCGACCAGGTCCGCCTTGCACGTCACCAGCTTGCCCGGGTTCGTACGGGCTGTGCCAATCATGATCCCCGGGCTGTTGCGCGTGCGCTTCAGACGCGCGTGATCCAGCATGACGTAGTCCCGCCCCTCCACCATCGGATGGTCCGGACCGTATTCGACCAGATTCGAGTAACCGTAGAGCACGCCGATCACTTCAATGTCGTTGCGGATGAACGACACGGCGGAGGTCGAAATCACGGCGTTGGCGGCGGGTGCCGGCCCCCCCGCAAACAGAATCGCGACACGGCGGAAATTGTGGTGTACTCTCTTCGGGCGTGACAACGTGGTCGTATTGACGGGCATGTTCGCTTTCTCCTTCTCGCTCCGGCCCGCACACAGCGTGCGAGACTTCAGGGCAGAGTATAAGGGGTTAGCTTCTCGGTTTCGAGGCCGGATGGTCAACCGGACTCCCACGGGAGTAGGGAGTGGGACGCCCGCGCACCACCCCCGCCTCACAGCCGTGTGCGCGCCGCAGCCGGGCCCCGGCGGTCGTCCTCGTGCGGCGGCAATCCGCTCAGCCAAGCGCGCGCTGCGCCCTGCACCCCGGGCGCACCGCATTGCCCCCGCGGACCGGCCCGCTGCCTGCCACGCCCGTCAGTCCGCACACAGCCAGCGGTACGTCCAGAGCGGATTGCCACACACGGGACACTGTTCCCCGTTATCCAGCGGGCGCCCATGGCAGTCGTGGCAGTCGCCGATGGCAGGCAGCCAGAACATCTGCCGATTGCGCAGCTCCGCCGCATCCAGGTGCTGGCCAAAGGCCACGGCCGTCACGATCCGCACCGACAGCGGAAACAGGCGATACAAGATCAGCGGCGCGTGACGCGCCTCGGGAAACACCGTCTCCAGATGCCGGGAGAACTCCAGCCGCTGCTCGTCTTCAGACATCGCCCCGTACTGCCGGATGCGCCGCCGCCAGCGGGAATCCTGCAGGTCGTCGCCCAGCCGCAACTCAGCCAGCCACTTGACGAACCACTTGATGTCGCCGCGCAGATACCCGCGCTGCTGAATCAACTGCACAGCGACCGCGATCTGATGCGTCTCGATCTCGCACTTGGCGACCTGCTCGCTCGCTTCCATGCTCAACGGCAGCAGCATCGAGTCGTGACCATAATTGGCTTCGACATCCTCGTGGATGCGTTGGAACAGCAGGTTCCGCAGCATGTTGAGCCCGTACACCAGGCTGTGCGTCACCTGCTCGGCCGCCAGCGCCGGTTCCTGCTCCTGCAACGCCATGGCTGCTGCTTCGCGCCGAGCCAGACACTCCTTCAGGTGCTTCTCCATGCGACACCTCCCCCCCTGCCATGCGCCCCGCGCCGGGACACTGCTGCGCGCAGCGCCCGCCGGCACCCGCTGCCCGTAGCATACACCAGCGGCGACGTACAATTCCATAGCCAGAACGGCCTGTATTAGTTTGGCCGAAGGGAACAGCTCTAAGGACGGAGCCGGCCAGAACTCTCCACATACTGATAAACTGGGCAAAGTGCCCGCGAGTCCGGCTGGCTGCGGTTCCGATAGACATCTGCAGGGTGCCCAGAAACGAGCCAGCCGCAGGAGGTCGACAGACAATGGTCTCCGTTGAGCACACACTGCTGGACCTGATCCAGGCCAAGGCGGGCGTTCGCCCGCAGCGTGCCGATTCGTTCGAATCGCTGCAGATCGATTCGCTGGCCATGGCCGAATTGACGGTGGAGATCGAGAACGCGTTCGGGATCCGCATCCGCGAGGATGTCATGGACGTGACCAGCATTGCCGAACTGATCGCGTATATCGAGCGGCAGATGGCAGTCTGCGGCAAGACTTCCTGATCCGCCCTTTCTGGGCGCCCCAGCATGGCCGCTCTCTCGGCCCTGGCAAGCTGGCGAGTCTGCGCCGGTCAGCTGGACCTTATCGCATTTACGAGAAATGCTGTGGGCTCCGATAATCCGCGTCGAAGCTATTATGCGGGTGGATAGTCCGTCGGGAACTACTATCGAAGCGAGACCGGCATGATGAATCGACACAGCGGCCGACTGGCATGGAGCATCCTCGTGGCATTGGTGCTGGTGGGCCAGGCGTTTCCTCTACTCGCAGCGGAGACGTTTGGATATGCGTCGCGCAAACCTCAGCTGTGGGAGACCGAGCGGCCGGCACTCGAGCAGGAGCCGGGCACAAATCTCTACTGGCACGACCCGCATCTGGGCACCTGGGAGACGTGCCGGCTATGGCCACCGGCCACCAACGGCTGCCCGCCGTCGTGGTACGGCAAGGCGGAGATGCTGGCGTTGTTCCGGGACACGAGCGAGCTGGATTTCGCCACGCTGGGCCCAGCCGGTCCCGTGGCGCTGGGCACCGGCGGCTTTGATGCCGACTTTGGGGCAGGCGTCCGCGCTCTGGTCGGCAAGACGCTCGGCGACTGGTATCGGCTGGAGGTCGGGTATTTCGGCTCCCACTCGTGGGAAGGTGACGTGGCGGTGCGCAACCTGGACGCGAACGACCAGGGGGGCACGGGCAACCTGTATTCACCGTTCTCCAGCTTTGGCGTCCCGGCCGGAGTGGTCGGGCTGGACTACAACAATTTCGCGTCGTTGCGTTTCAGTTCCACGCTCAACAGTGGTGAAGTGAACCTGCGTCGCCGGGTGCTGATGCGTCCGGGCAGCTACGAGGCCTCGTTCCTGGTCGGCGGGCGCTACCTGAACATTGGCGAGGAGTTCGAGTATCTGACGCAGTCGAGCGTGCCGGGGCCGGGCACGACTTCGAATCAGGTGGCATTGGAGACCGACAACAGCATGATCGGCGTGCAGGTCGGGTTACTCAGTCAGTTCCTGGTGCAGCCCAAGTGCTGGATCGACTTCGAAATGAAGGGGGGCATCTTCGCGAACCAGGCGTCGCTCGACCGTGCGTACACGGTGGCGACCGACCAGGGGGGAGCGGCGGTGTACGCCGGCGAGGACGAGCGTGACCGCACCTCGTTTGTGGGCGACCTGTCGCTGCAGGTCAACTACCAGTTCGCCCCGTCCTGGACGTTCTTCGGCGGTTATAACGCCATCTGGGTCACCGGCATTGCGCTCGGCGCAGAGAACTTCGGCGACGACACAGGAATGCTCACACTCGGCCCGGCCCTGGTGGACCACAGCGGCGATGCGGTCTATCACGGCCCGAACATCGGCCTGGTGTTCACCCACTGAGCGGCGTCAGGAGCCGGCCGCGGCATAGAACCCGCAGTCATACGCTTCGTCGTACATGGCCAGCACGTTGTCGGCGGGCACCCCGGCCTGGATGTTGTGGACGTTGTTGAACACATAGCCGCCGCCGGGCATCCAGAGCTGCACGTTGCGCCGCACATGCGCGCGCACTGTGGCCGGGTCGGCGTGGGGCAGCACGTGCTGTGCGTCGATGGCGCCTCCCCAGAACGTCAGTTGCCGGCCGTAGGTGGCTTTGAGCGTGGCAGGGTCCATGTCGGCGGCGCTGATCTGCACGGGGTTGAGCGCATCGATGCCGACG
>DAISIS010000404.1:0-5325 GCA_036821925.1 Pirellulaceae bacterium | reverse complement strand
CGGGTCCGCAATCGTCTGGGCCGGCGCGGTGATCTCCGTCACCGCCAGATCGAACAGAAGATCGACCTGCACTGCGCCGGCATAGACGTCGTCGAGCTCTTCGCCCGGCAGGCCGTCGACGTCCAGGTCCAGTTCGTGCCCGTCCAGGTCCGCAATGTGCGGCCCCACGGTGAATTCGAACGTGCCTTCCTGCAGGCGAGGTGCAAAGCTCACCCGCCAGAAATTATTCCCCAGGTGCACCGGCGCCGCGTCGAGCGCGATCGACGCGCCGTCTGGAGCGTGCAGCGTGACGTCGTCCGCACTGAAGGTGGCCGCATCGATCGGCTCGCTGAACTGGATGTCGAAGTACGCGAGAGGATCGTGCACCGTCTCGCGCGGCGTGTGGTCCACGATCAGCGGCTTGTCGGGCGGGACGATGATCACCCCCTGCGGATAGTCGACGTACAGCCCGTAGAACTCGCGTTCGTCCGCATCGTCGACGCGGTTCTCCACGCCGCTGAGGCGGACCGCGGCGAACTGACTCCCGGTCGGCAACACCAGCCAGCCTGCCGCCTGCTCCCATGAAGCTTCCACTGCATCGGTCAGCAGGACCGTCGTGACCGAGGCCAGCGCGCCGGTGCCCAGCTGGCTGGGAAATGTGTCTGGCGTGCCGGCGTAGGCAGATACTTCGATTTCACATTGGGTGTCGGTGTACGAATGGTCCAGGTAGCGATTGAAGACGGCAGCAGCCCACAACACCGCCTGCCCGGCCGCGATGTCGGACTGATACGGCTGAAGGTCTATCAGATGCCAGAGATCCGACGAGATCGATCCCGCAGCCGGAGCGTCCGGCGTGGTGTAGGCAAACCGCGTGGCATGCTCGCCGTTGGCCGCGACATCGGGCGGATAAAACCGCGAGGTGTAGACCTTGTCACCCGACCACCGACCCGTCTGGGTCGGTACACCCGAGTACGCGCCGATCTCCCCGCTGCTGCTGGGCAACAACAAATTGACACCCGTCTTGTGAACCGGCAGGCTGTACCGGTACGCATCCTCGTCATCCTCACCGGCCACGCCATCGGCATCCTGATCGAGCCGGTTGCCGGCCAGGTCCGTCAGCGCCGGATCGACCACCAGTTGGTAGACGCCGTCGAGAGTTTGCACGGGGAACTGCAGGCGATAAGTGTGGTCGCCCAGGTCCACCACGTCGACCTGGCTGAGCGCTCGGCCGCTGGGGTTCAACACCGACACGCTCGCCGATAGACTCGCCGTGCCGATCGCCTCCGAGCAGGTTAGGTCAAAGTGATCCAGTGCCGTCTGGCCCACCCCATACGGTTGCGTGTTGAGAATGCGTGGTGGTGTCACTTCGATCGTGACCGGCAGGACACGCGTTTCGCGCAGTCCGACCGCGGGGATGAACAGGACGGTCGACTGGTAGCTGTCCGGATGCATGTCCGCGACTGTGAACGCATACGTACCCGCCTCGGAGACCACCCGCTCTTCTCCCGCCTGCTTCGAACGTGGGTACGCGAAGTACGTCACAATCCGCCCCGGACCACTGACCGTCACGTCGAACGTGGGAGTTGTGTCGTTGGTCAGATTGTCCGTGGATGATGGGCCGCCGTCGCTGTCCGCCTGCAGATCGAGCGCCACCGCCACCGACCCGCGGTCGACGAGCGTGGTGGCGACGAAGTCGCCTCCCGCATGGCCGTCATTGTCGCCGTCGAGCCACGTGCCGTCCGGCGCATGCAGTCCCGGATCGCCACTTACCGCACGCAGCTGATACGCGCCGTCCGGCAGGTAGTCGACCGGCGTCACCTGCGCATAGCGCGTCTGGGGTACGCCCAGATTCAGGAATCCGGTCCCGCCTGCCGGCAGCGGCGCCGGATCGAGCACACTGGTCTGCCACACGATGCTGGCGTCGTCGGTACGTGTGATCGACAGGTCAATCATGCCGTCCACGTGCTGCCACCACGAAATCACGTACTCCACCCCCGGTTCCCACCCGCGGTCTGTGCCCAGCGAGGCGTTCAGGATCGACATGCGGTCGCCTGCCGCATAATCGCCGTCCCAGAGATACAGCTGGGCGGCGCTCGCGTTGGCACCGGCGAAGTTCGAAAAACGCAGCAACTTCAAGCCTTCTTCCGCCGTGAAGACGTACCCGGGCGCCAGCTCCCTGTCTTCGGTAGTGCGTTTCCACGTCAGCGCGTAGAACGAGTCCGGTCCGTAATCGTAGCTGCCATAGAATCGGTGGTTCAGACTGAACACCATCCCGATCATGTCGTCGCTCGCGTCCGACTCCACGCACAGACGCGCCTGGAATGGAGTGTCCACAAGATCGTCGCCGCTCACGAAGTAGCTGGGATAGTCCGCCTCAGTCAGTTCGTGCACCACGCTGGCTCCGTCCTGCGCCATCGTCCAGGTGCCCAGTTGCGGAGACACGGTGCCGCCGACATGCAGATTCCCATCGCGGGACCAAGTCCCCAGATCGACCGTCTCCAAGGCGCTGAAACGCAGGTCAATCTCGGTGCTGCCGTCGGCGTACGTCGGCCGCACGTCGACCGGGCGATCGTCCCCCCCTCCCACCAGTTGATCCGCGCCCAGGTGCAGCAGCTCATAGCTCGCCGCGTCGCGCGCATCGTCCCCCATCACGGGATCCGACAAGGTGAGCGTCATGCCGGTGATGCGCTCAGTCGTCGACTGCGGCAAGTCGTGTGACACAACCCGCGGCAGGAGGCTCAACAGCAGACGCGGTTCAAGCCGCTCGAGATCCAGCCTGGCCAATTGGCCACGCACCTTGTCGAACCGCGCACGACGTCGCCGAACAGACCAACGGACACGACCAGGCGTACTCATAGCACGTCTCCCCCAGCGCTGCGCTCAGGGAACCTGTGCGACGCCCATGCAGACAAGTGGCGTCGCGCCCGAGTCGCCTGCTTCGGCCCAGCCGCCGGGAGACATCATGAACCGTACCCCCGTTCAAGTACGGGGCGCGGTGACGCGCGTCTTCCGGGCCGAGGTTCCCCTGACGAAACTACCCGCATCAGCCACGAACCCACGCGGATCAGCACCGTGGGAAGACGCTCTGCTGGTTCCAGCCCGCTTGACAGGCCGCAAACCCGTCCCACCACCTCACTGACACGTTGAACGCCTGTCCTACGGCGACCGCTGGGCCGCCTCTTGAGTGTCCCCTCCTGCGCCCCATCTTCAGGCACGCCCGGCCCCCCCGCAAGACCTGCGTCGCAAATACCTCAGAAATAGACCGGCGGTTTCCGCTGCGCGCGCGGATTTGCCACAGCGACCGGTCACTTGAGCACGTATTGGGGCTGGGAATTCAAGCCTGCTGACCGGGCAAGGAGCTGGAGCCCCGGTGACACCCGCGATGCAGCACGTACGATGAGGGCGTGCCGGGGGGGCGTTGCTCTCTGGGACGCCGCAGTGCTGGAAACAACTCGCAGGCAAGCGTGGGAGGTCGCCGCTCGTGAAGCGTCAAGGCAAGGTGCGTGTAGGCATCATCGGTTCGGGGTTTCAGGCTGACATACATGCAGCGTCCTTGGGCCTCATGCCGGAGGAGGCGGAGGTGGTGGCGGTGGCCTCGCCCACGTCGGGCCACGCTGCCGCGTTGGCGCAGCGGTACGGGATTCCGCGGGTGTATCGCGACTACCGTGAGATGCTGGCGCAGGACGATCTGGAGATGGTGACGATTACGGCCCCGAACCATCTGCACGCGCAGCTGACCATCGATGCCGCGCTGGCTGGCAAGCACGTGGTGTGCGAGAAACCGCTGTGCATGACGCTGGAAGAAGCCGACCAGATGATTGACGTCTGTCGCCGGCAGGGGGTGCTGCTGATGTATGCGGAAGAACTCTTCTTCACTCCCAAGTACGTGCAGGCGAAACGCATGGCCGACGAGGGCGCGTTTGGGAAGGTCTATCTGGTCAAGCAGACGGAGAAGCATTTCGGGCCACACGCCAATTGGTTCTGGGATGTACAGCGGTCAGGGGGTGGTGTGCTGATGGACATGGGCTGCCACAGCATTGCGTTCTGCTGGTGGTTTCTCGGCCGCCCGCAGATTCTCGCGGTACTATGCCAGCTGGGCACGTACGTACACCGCGACAAGACGCGTGGGGAAGACAACAGCATCTGCGTGGTGGAGTTCGCGCACGACGCGGTGGGGCTGCTCGAGAACAGCTGGGCGCGGCGCGGCGGCATGGACGACCGGATCGAAGTGTACGGAGAAGGGGGCTTGACTTATGCCAGCCTGCACATGGGCAACGCGCTGCCGACATACAGCGAGTACGGGTACGGCTATGCGGTCGAGAAAGCCCCCGACACGAAGGGGTGGACCTATCCGGTGTTCGAGGAACTGTGGAACTATGGCTTTCCGCAGGAGCTGCATCATTTCGCGCGTTGTGTGCGTGGCAAGGAGCAGCCGCTGGCCACGGGGGAGGATGGCCGCCTGGTGTTGGAAGTCCTGTATGCCGGCTACCATTCCGCGCGCACCGGCAGCCGTGTGCAGCTCCCGTTTCGGCCTTCCGGGGTCAAACGGCCGATCGATCTCTGGCTCGGTGATACCTGATGCACCTGCGTGCTTTCGCGCGGCGTGCCGCGCCGGGCGAGCCCGGCGGAGCGGCGTCGCTCGTGGCCGTGTAGCATTGCGGCCCAGGTACGATACACTAGTAGGGTCAGCACAGTGCTGGCCGACGCGCTGTCGCAGGCGCGCCCGGCGCGCCATCGGCAGAGACTTCTTACACGAACGGGAGATCCATCATGAGCAAGACCAGTCGGCGTACGTTTGTGCAGGCTTCCGCCCTGGCGGCAGGTGCGGCAGCCACGTTGAGTGTCCCCCAGGTGCTGTTGGGCCAGCGCGGCGCCAACGAGCGGATCCGCGTGGGGCTCGTCGGACTGGGGGGGCGGATGCACTCGCACGTCGGCAGTCTGGCAGCCATGGCCCAGAGCGACAACGTCGAAATCGCAGCCGTGTGTGACTGCGACAAGAAGAAGTTGGAGACGGCTGAGACCGACTACCCGCAGCTGGCCAATTTCAAGCTGAAGAAGTACTCCAGCCAGGACGAGCTGTTTGCTGACAAGTCGATCGACGCCATCAGTTTCAGCACGCAGGACCACTGGCATGCCCTGCAGACCATCCTGGCCTGCCAGGCTGGCAAGCACGTCTACGTCGAGAAGCCGCCGACCTGGTGCATCTGGGAAGGCCGCAAGATGGTCGAGGCGGCGCGCAAGTACCGCTGCATGGTGCAGATCGGCACCCAGAACCGCTCCAGCCCGCACGTGGTGGAAGGCATTCAGAAACTGCACGAAGGCGTGATCGGCAAGCTGTATATGGCC
>DAISIS010000403.1:0-5329 GCA_036821925.1 Pirellulaceae bacterium | reverse complement strand
AGTCCGATACTCAACCGCTCGGCGGCCAAGGCCCTGATCCCCGCGAAGTACATGCGCGTGGAGAAAAGCGGGTTGGCCTGCACCGTGATCGAAGGTCAAGAGGTTGTCTATGACATCGAGCTGAAAAGCGGTGGTTGACGCGGTGCCCCGCGCACGAATCGCGAAGCAGTACTTGAACATGGCGGCGTTTCCGCAAGTGCACAGCGCAGGCGGAAACGCCGCACGTGTTTCTGGAAGCGGCTGTGCCGGACGTTCTTGAGGCGTTCGTCCGCGCCGCGGTATATTGGCCTGTCGTCGTGCGGCACCGCGACAAACCAGGTCAGCCTGCGCGCCACGTCCGCACACGCTGGCGCGGTGCCGCTCCGCGCCACGCTCGGTACCAGCCGTCACCCACTCAACCGGACCGCAACCCATGACCTGTCTGATCGCACCGCTGGTTGTCGCTGTCTGCCTGCACGTCGCTCCGGAGCCGGCCGTCGCGTGGCACGAAGGTTTCTGTCTGAGTAATGGCGACAGCTGGCGCAGCCGGCTGCCGATCACGGTACGCAACGACGCGCAGCAGGAGGCCCGCGGTGTGCCGGTGGGAGTCGAGGTTGGCGGTGCCCCACAGCAGGCGGACCTTACAGGTGCACGTATCGAAACGGTGCGCGTGTGCGACGACACCGGACTTGAGATGCTCTACAACATCATCGGCCCCGATGGTGAGGAGATCCATGCGGGGCCCATTCCGGTTGGGTGCCGGTTGATCCTCCCAGCCCAGTGTGCGGCAGGCGCTACGGCCCGGTACTGGGCGTACTTCGACAATCCCGCGGCGTGGGGCGTTCCAGATTGGCTGCCGGCCCATCTCGGCGTCCGGAACGGCGGATTCGAGGCGGGTGACGGGACGGTTCCCGCGGGCTGGCGCAACGACACGATGGACGCGCAGCACCGCATCGCGTGGGTCGACGCGCAGCCGCGGTCAGGCCAGCGCTGCATGCAGACGAGCGTAGATTCCGGCGCGCCGTCCACCTGGATCGCGACGCGGCAGGGGGGCCTGCTCATCACCGGCGGAGCTCGATATGTCCTGCGCGCCTGGGTCAGGGCGCAGGACGTGGCCGGCTACGCTGGCTGGTACATTCACGTGGGGAACGCGCAGAACGCCATGCTCATCGCGCCGATGCTCTCGGGCGGGGGAGGCACCTATGGGTGGCAGGAGGTGGTCGCGGAGTTCACTGCCCCGGCGGAAGCGGACCGGGCCGATGTGGGCACGGTGCTCTATGGGACGGGCACGGCGTGGTTCGACGATGTGTCGCTCGAGTGCCTGGATCCCGCCCGCGTGTCGGCCACGGCCGGGGCCCGCGAGTCGCTCCGTGTCGCGCAGATCGGCGCCGATGCGCCCTGGTACGATGACGATCCGACGGACAGCCGTACCTGGCAGTGCCGTGTGCCCGTGCGGGTGGCCAATCACAGCGACACGCCGGCGGCACCAGGCTTGATCTCCGTCGATCTGGCCGGTGTGTTGGCACGCACTCGCGCCGGGCGGGAGCAGGTGCGCGCTGTCCTGAACGGCCAGGTGGTCCCGTCCTACCAGTTCCAGGACCTGTTGTTGATCGAGGGGGGCCTTGTGCCGCCGCGCACGCTGCAGGTCTGCTACGTGTATCTGGCCGGACCCAGCTCCCAATCTGGTCCGGACCAGCGCGCGGCGTTGGACGACGCGCTGGATGCCGACGGTGCACTGCTCCCCCGCACCGGCACTGCGCTCCCGGCGGCTGAGACGTTGACGCCGCAGGCCGCTGCTGCGCCGGGCTACGAGACGCTGCTCCACAGTCCCCGCAATCTGGTGCGGAATCCCAGCTTCGAACTCGGCACCGGGGTCCCCGCCGACTGGTCGGGAGGCGGCGAAGATGAGCGCCCGGCGCAGTCCGCGATGCGTCTGGTCGAACCCGGTCTGTTCGGCGCACTGTGTGCGCGCATCAGCATTCCGCACGGTTCAGCGCCCAGCTGGTTCGGCTGGCGCCAGGATGTACCGGTCGAGCCGCGCACGTCGTATCTCTATGCCTGCTGGCTGAAGTGCGAGGAGCTGCAGGGAGGTCTGCAGCTGCACGCCCACTTCCGCAACGCTGCCGGCGCGCTGTGCGAAAAGGCCCAGATGGTCGGTGCCGGTCCGGCGATCGATGGCACGACCGACTGGTCGCTCGTGTCGGGCGTGTTCACGATGCCGGACGATGTCGCCCATTGCCAGCTCCACCTGACCATGAACGCCACCGGCACAGCGTGGCATGATGGGGCGCTATTGCTAAAGGTGACTGCTGGCCATGTCGGTCAGCTCGAGTCGCGCACAAATCCCGCCATCCGAGGAGTCGCGATCTGGCAGGTCAACTCGGTCGTCAAGGTGTTTCAGGAAGACACGCCGCCGCCGGACACCCCACCTGCCCGCATCAGCATGGCGCGCAACGAATTCGAACCGCTGCAGCTGGCCGTACGTTCGGATCGTGCCGTGTCGCACGTACACGTGCAGGTTGATGCGCCGCGCAACGCGGCCGGTGCGGTGCTCAACGACCTGGAGATCGGGGTCGTCGGGTATGTGCCCATCGACCATCCCACCAACTACTACACTACGAAAACGGCTGCGTGGGTCCGCAAGTACCCGGCGTCTGCGTCGGCGTGCGACGGCTGGGCAGGTTACTGGCCTGATCCGCTGCTGCCCCGTGACACCTTCGAACTCCCGGCCGGTGTGACTCAGCCGGTGTGGATTACCTTCCGAACCGCGGCCGCGGCCGCTCCCGGCGACTACACGGGTACCGTCCGGCTCACCACTGCCGGCGGCGCGGAACTCGGGCGAGCCCCCTTCACGGTCCACGTGTGGGACTTCGCACTGCCCAAGGAGAACCACGTCGCAGCAGTTTACGATCTGCGTATGAGCAGCCGGTGGGATATTCCGGGCAAGTCGCCGCAGGAAGTGCGCCGCGACTTCCTGAAATTCATGGCCGAGCACCGCGTCTGCCCGGACACCATCGAACCGGCACCGGACATTCGCTACGAGAATGGCCAGGTCGTTGCCGACTTCACGGGCTTCGATCAGGCGGCCGAGTACGCGCTGGACGAACTCGGGATGACGCACTTCTACACGCCCTGGTACTTCTACCTGTTCGGCTGGGGATTCCCTCCGGGGGAGAAGTTCGGAGAGAAGCCGTACGAGGGGGACTACCCCTACCCGGGTGCCGACCGCAGTGTGCTGCGCCCACAGTTCAAGCAGGCCTACCAGGCCGTCCTGAGAACGTATTGGGAGCACCTCAAGCAGCGCGGCTGGGACAAGAAGTGCGTGTTGTACATCTCAGACGAGCCGTTCTACAGCCAGGCGGACATCATCGCGCAGATGAAGGCACTGTGTCAGATGATTCACGAGGTCGATCCGGCGATCTTCATCTACTGCAGCACCTGGGCCCACATCCCGGAATGGGACGGCTACGTCAACTGCTGGGGCATCGGCCACTACGGGATCGTGCCCCCCGACGTTATCGCCCGTCGCCGAGCTGCCGGGGACCGCATCCGCTGGACAACGGACGGTCAGATGTGCACGGATACGCCCTACTGCGCGGTGGAGCGGCTGCTGCCGGCGTACTGTTTCCAGTATGGCGCCGAAGCCTACGAGTTCTGGGGCATCAACTGGTTGACATACGATCCGTACAAGTGGGGCTGGCACAGCTACATCTTTCAGAGCGACACGCCGGAGAACGCGTACTACGTGCGCTATCCGAATGGCGACGGCTTCCTCGCCTACCCCGGGGCGCCGATCGGCCACGACGGTCCCGTCACCTCCATCCGGCTCGAGCAGGTGCGCGAAGGGTGCGAGGACTACGAGTATCTCTACCTGTTGCGCGAACTCATCCAGCGGGCGCAGGCGGCGGGGGCCGACACCGCCGCGGCCGAGCAGGCCATGGCGTATGCGCAGGAACTCGTGACGATCCCTAATGCAGGTGGACGCTACTCCACGCGGATCCTCCCCGATCCCGCACGGGTCTTTGTCGTGCGGGAACGGGTGGCCGCGGCGGTTGAGACGCTGAGCGATCAGCGGCGACCGTGACCGGGCACGGTTGTGGCGCCCGCTCGATCAAGGTTGCGCGGCGTCTGCGGCAGCTGAGGTGCTGAACGTGACCTGCGACACGTGGGGACCGATCGTCAGCCGGGCTGCGGCGGCGTCCTGAATCACGCGGTCGTTGAACCGCAGGTTCTCGATGGTCACGCCTGCTACCGAATGCTCGGCGTCGAAGCCGCGAAACGATGACGGCGGCTCCAGGGTGCTGAGCACCGTGATGTCGCGGAACAGAACGTCGCGCACGTTCCCCTGTGTTTCGTCGCGCGAGTAGGGGGTCTTGCGGATCACGATTTCCATCAGGGTGGGGCAGTGGCCCTGGTGGGCCTCCGCCGGGTACTTCTCGTCGCGCTGCTGCTGCATCCGCGGCTGCGGGTTCTGGTCGTCGATCTCCACGCGGATGCGTTCGAAGCGGATGTCATAGATGTCTGCCCGATCGCCATGCTGGATGTCCATGGCGATATGGGTCGTCCGCACGATGTCGCAGTCTGCGAAGGTGACGTGAGCAATTTCAGGCGCGCAGGTCTCGGCGCCGATTTCCATGGCTCGGCCCCAGTCGCACCAGACCACGCAGCGGCGAAACTCGACATGCTGCACCGGGCGGCTGTCGCGGGTGCCAGGCTGCAGCCCCTTGACGACCAGCGCATCGTCGAAGGCGCGCACGAAGCTGTCCGAGACGGCGACGTTCTGGCTGTTGCAGACATCGATCCCGTCAGCATTGTACCGCCACAGGCCCACCAGCTTCACACGGGAAATCGTCACCTGGTTGCAGCCGAACAGGCTGCAGCACCAGACATCGGGATCACGCATGACGATGCCCTCGATCGTCACATCCTGGCAGTTCGTGAGTCGGATTGCACCGCCCCCCTGGCCCCGCTCGAACGTGCTGACGTCCAGCACGCCGCGCCCGGCGATCCGGATATGCTCAGCTCCGCTGGCGTGAACGCAGCCGTAAACCACCGCGCCGCCGGCCAGATACACCGTCTCGTTGTTCTGCAGCTCGATCTTGCCCGGCCGGTGAACGCCTGGCCCGAAGTAACGGACTCCCGGCATTCCTTCCGCCGGCGCGCCCTGTTCGGGTGGATCGGCAAACAGGTGCAGCGCACCGTGCGGCCCATTGACTTCCACCACGAGCTGCGTCGGACGATCCAGGGTGAACGAAATCCGGTTGCCGTCGATGACCGGCTGGATCCCCAGCGCGGTCGGCCGGATGACGACCGACTGCACCGGCTGCCGGGTCTGGATTTCATTCTGCAC
>DAISIS010000402.1:0-5334 GCA_036821925.1 Pirellulaceae bacterium | reverse complement strand
GCGGGCTGCGCGCCTTTGCAGGCGGCGATCCACTCGCTGTGATGGCTGTCCACTCGTGGGATGGACGGCGCAGGAGGCTGATAGCCAACAAACTTATCGGCCGGCAACAGGTGCCAGTCGGCACCGGTCCATTCGATGGAGTACATGGTGCCGCGCTCCCCGACCAGAATCGCGCCGTTGAGCGCCATTTCCAGGTCGCCGAGCAAGCTTCGCGGCGGCTGCTTGCCTCCGTCGTACCAGTACATGGTGACCGGCGGCAATGCGCCGCGCGCGGGGAACTCCAGGCGCAGGATCGACCAGGCAGGATAGGTTTCGCCGCGGATCCCGGAGGTCGCCACCACTTCTGCCGACTCGGGCAATCCCAGTTCGAGCCCCATCCAGGCCATCGCGGCGTTGTGGATGCCCATGTCGCCGATCGCCCCGGTGCCGAAGTCGAGCCAGCCGCGCCAGGCGAACGGCACGTAGGCCGGATGGTAGGGGCGCACCGGCGCGGTGCCGATCCACAGGTCCCAGTCGAGCTCCGCGGGCACCGCCGGCTCTTCGGCCGGGCGGTCGACCCCTTGCGGCCACCAGCGTTGGGCACGGTCGGTCCAGACGTGCATTTCGCGCACGGGCCCGATCACCCCGGCGCGCAGCGCTTCGACGCCGGCCCGGGCTGCCGACTCGGCCATGCCCTGGGTCCCCATCTGGGTCGCCACGCCGTGTTGCCTGGCAGTCTCGGCCATGAGCCGGGCCTCGGCAATACTGCGGGTCAGCGGCTTCTCGCAGTAGACGTGCTTGCCCAACCGCATTGCCCGGATCGAAGCAGGTGCGTGCGTATGGTCGGGCGTGGCCACCACCACCGCATCAATCTGCGGATGCATGTCGTCCAGCATCCGGCGGTAGTCGCGAAATCGGCGCGCCTGGGGAAACCGTTCGTACGCCGGGGCGGCCTGGCGGTCGTCGACGTCGCACAGCGCCACAATATTGTGTTCGGCCAGCTGCTCCAGGCTATACGCCGCCTGCCCCCCGGCACCAACAAACGCAATATTCAGCTTTTCGCTTGGCGTCAGGTCGGCAACTGCCGCGTTAGAGCGACCGGCCAGCCACACGCCGGCACCGGCCAGCGCCGTGCTCCTGAGCATCTCGCGACGGGTCATCGGGCTCGACATGTTCCGGCTCCTCCACATTTCGCCGTGCCCAGTATACAAACGCGCGCGGGCCCACGCCCACAGCCAGGCAGCGCAATCGTCTGCCGCCCGCGTGATCCGGGGCACCACTCGAGAATCCGGCCGCCTCATGCGCCCCGGGGAGCTGCAGAGTCCCCCAGATCCTCCGGGCCGCTGTGGCAGGTGTCCTTCCCCCATCTCAGCGGTATATCATATTCGTTTTCTGCAGTTTATTGTCAGCTGTAGGGCTTGGGCGGGCAATGAACAATGGTCGACGAATGCTGCAGGCGAATCCTCGAGATATTGGGCGGAGTTTTTCATGAATCGGAAATTGCTGGCTGTGTTGTGTGCGGTCCTCCTGCTGGCGGCCGCCGGACCCGTTTCGGCCGAGATCCTGGGCTTCGACCTTTCGGGACAGATCAAACAAGAGGACGCAATTCCCGACACCTACGGCGACCTGAAGATCGGTGACGACACCATCCTGGACCTGACCTATCGCGACGTGGTCGACTTCGGAGATGCGCTCGACGCGGACGATCTCCGGTTTCAGACTCCCAACTATGGCGACTTGTCTGATGTCGCCTACGGCGGGCTGTTTCCTACCTACAGCGTCGGCGAGATTCGCTTTCAGGGAATGACGGTGGGAGGTCAGCAGTACGGGGCGCAGCTCACCTCGTTTGACTTGGCCGGCTTCGATGGGGACGACCAGCAGGAAGTCTACATCAAGGTGTATGACGAAGACTGGAACGTGCTCGCATCCTGGGACAATCAGACGATCAGTGGCACGACCCACAACAGTTTCACGCTCGACCCGGCGGTCTCATCGTCAGCATTGGTCCTGCAGTGGTCCACCCCGTGGTACGTGGGCATTGACAATGTTGTCTACGACGCGGTGGTGGTTCCCGAACCGGCGACGCTGATCGGCTGGGTGATCGGGCTCGGGTGCCTGGGATATGTCGCCTATCGGCGCCGGGTACGGTAAGGGGGCGCGTGGATCCTGATCTGCGTTTGCCAGTTGCACACACAACGCCGGGACTTTTCTCCCGGCGTTCTTTTTTTCTGTGATGCGCACAGGCCGTCGCTGTGCACGGCCACGGCCAGACGGCGTGATTGGCGGCAGACGATCAGCAGGACGATGCGACGTGGCGCAGGAACTGGTCGATGTCCGGGCGGGCCGGGATTGAGGGTTGAGCGCCGAGCCGGGTGACGGAGATCGCCGCGGCGGCGTTGGCGAACGTGGTGGCCCGGGCCAATGGCTGACCTGCGACCAGGGCGGCGGCCAGCGCGCCGCAGAACGTATCGCCGGCGGCCGTGGCATCCACCGCCTGCACGGCGAACGCCGGGACGTGCGTCACCGCGGACCGGTCGGCCACGCAGGCCCCCTGTGCTCCGAGCGTGATCACGACGACCTGCGGGCCCTGTGTACGGAGGGCGAGCGCCGCGTCGCGGGCGCGTGCGAGTGAATCCACGGCGAAGCCGCACAGGAACTCGGCTTCCGATTCGTTGACGATCAGGTAGGTGAGTGCCTGCAGGCAGCCGTCCGGCAGCGTGCGGGCCGGGGCCAGGTTGAGCATGATGGGTCGGTGCCGTTCTGCAGCGCAGGCGATCACGTATTCCAGGCAATCCGGCACGATCTCGCACTGCAGCATGACCAGCGCCGCCTCATCCAGCAGCGGTTGGACCTGCTCGATATGCGCGCGTGTGAGGCAGTAGTTGGCGCCGGGGGCCACGGCGAGGTAGTTGTCGCCCCCTTCACCGATCATGACCAAGGCGGTGCCGCTGGACTGGTCTGGGGCCGTAAACACATACGGCACATCCACCCCCGCCCCCTGCAGATTGGCCCGGATAGCCGCACCGTAGCGATCGTCACCGACGCAGTTGACAAACGACACGCGGCCACCGGCGCGGGCGGCGGCCACGGCCTGATTGGCCCCCTTGCCGCCGAACGTCTGCATGAACACGGCATCGGTAATCGTCTCCCCGCGTTGGGGCAGACGGGGCATTTTCATGATCAGGTCGACGTTCGAGCTGCCGATGACGACGATCTTCCCGGACATGGTGTATCGTTCTCCTCCGCGCACCAGTGTCGCGCAGCGTCCCCGGGTTGGTCAAGTCGACGCGTGATTGCAAACGGCTGGAAGAAAGCGTACGTTGGTGCGATCGTTGTGACGGCGTCTTCCCGCGGTGACGCGGGACAGGCTTCCCGCCCACTTGCGGGCACTTCCAGCGGACGGACGAGTTACCTATGAGCAGCCACGGCAAGTTAGCAGGCCGGCGCGCCCTGGTCACTGGCTCGGGCACCGGCATCGGACGCGAGATCGCGTTGGAGTTCGCGCGGCAGGGCGCGGACGTGGTTCTTCACTATGCGCACAGCGACACGGGTGCGGCCGCGGCGGTGGCGGAGATCCGCGCGCTGGGGCGCCGCGCCGAAGTGTTCCCGGCCAACTTCGACTCGGTGGACGCGGTCGGCGGACTGGCGGCGCGGGCGATCGAGTTCCTGGGGGGCATTGACTGCCTGGTCAACAACTCGGGGATCACCCTCAATAAGCCGTTCCTGCAGGTGACTCCGGAGCAGTTCGACCTGCTGTATCACGTGAACGTGCGGGCCCAGTTCTTCCTGATCCAGGCCGTCGTGCGGGATATGCTCACGCACGGCGGCGGCACGATCTGCAATCTCACCTCCATTCACGGCCTGCAAGGCGCGCCGGAGCATTCCGTGTACGCCGGCACGAAGGGGGCCATCATCGCCCAGACCCGCACGCTCGGCATCGAACTGGCGCACAAGGGCATCCGGCTCAACGCCATCGCACCGGGCTGGGTCACGGTGGAGAACTACTACCGGGCGATTCCGGGATTCACGGAGGAGGGCGCGCGGGAGTCGGCCAAGGACGCGATCCCGCTCGGGCGCGCCGGCGTGCCGCTGGACATCGCCCGCCTGGCCGTGTTTCTCTGTTCGGACGATGCCGAGTACATCATCGGCCAGACGCTGGTGGCGGACGGAGGCACGACCGCGCTGATGTCGCTGATCTCCGATTTCCGTCACGAATCAACCAGCCGGTTCGGCACGGGCTATGTGCCTGGCGTGTGAGAGGGTGGCAAGCGTCGGGGGGGAGAACTACCGATGGAAGCGTTATGGGGTGTACTGGTCGTTGCAGCCGGCGGACTGTTGATGGGCAGCGGAGCCTGGCCGTTCAAGCTCATGAAGAAGTACCAGTTCGAGCACTGGTGGTTTGTGGGCATGTTTGTCGGACTGGTCGCCATGCCCTGGGCCATCACGCTGCTGGGTTGCCCGCACGCGCTGCATTCGTTGCGCAGCATTCCGTGGTACGCGATCCTGGTGGGGAACCTGTTCAGCGTCGGCTGGGGCATTGCCAACGTGCTGTGCGGCATCTGCTATGTGCGGATCGGCGTGGCGCTCACCGGCGCCATCCTGGCGGGGCTGGGCGTGTCGGTCGGCGCCATCACGCCGATGATCTTCAAAGGTTCGGGCCGGTTCCAGGATGCGGCTGACGTGACATCGCCGGCCGGCCTGACCGTCTGTCTGGCCGTGGCCCTGATGCTCCTGGGGGTCGTCATGGCGTCCCTGGCCGGCTTCGGGCGGGACCGGGAGCTGCAGAAGGTCAGCACTACCTCGGGCGGCTTCCTGGCCGGGCTGATCATGACCGTCATCGCCGGGATTCTGTCCTCGTTCATGGCCTTCGTATTTGTCTACAGCCAGTACCCGATCGTGGCGAATCTGAGCGTCGTCGAACCGGGCATGACCATCAAGATCACCACGGACGATCCGGCGGCCGGCGCGTCGGGCGACTACGTGGTCGGCACCGATGGGCAGCTCGCGTTCGGAAGCGGGAGCTTTGACGTGGGGGGGCTGACAGCCTGGGAGGCCGGTTCGCTGCTGGGCAGTGCGGCGGGCGCGCCGAGCGGTCCGGCGGCGGATGTGCGTGTCGAGACGGGCAGCATTCCGGCGACCTTCGGTGTATTCGCGATCGGCCTGATTGGCGGTGCGCTGGTCAACCTTGGTTACGCCGCCTACCTCATGACCCGGCGCCGGTCCTGGCACGTGTTGCTCCAAAGCGGTTGGGAGCTGGCGCTGGCGACCGTGATCGGCATCGATTTCAGCGTGGCGGTCGCCTTGATGGGCAAGGGGATGCTGCTGCTGGGTGCCCTGGGCGCTTCGGTCGGTTTC
>DAISIS010000401.1:0-5338 GCA_036821925.1 Pirellulaceae bacterium | reverse complement strand
CCTGCTGCACCCCCTGCACGTCGGCGATGATGTCGCGGTAACGCGTGTAGGCGAGATTAGACACCTGATTGAAGGCCCAGAACGCGGCGTCGTCCGACCACGTCATCATGTCGCCGTTGCCCGCCGCGTAGGAATGCGGCGCGCGCGTGATCGACCCATACATCGGCACAAACACCGTGCTCTTGGCATCGTCGACGCCAAACCACAGGATGCCCCCCACCGGATCCGGCAGCCAGGACCGGGCTTGAGCGACGAACACAAACCCGGTCTGCTGCGTCGCCACGGCCCGTTCGTGCAGATACTTCTGACCGTCGACCGTCCACGTCAATGGCCGCCAGCGGTACGGCAGCGCATAGGGGCCTGCGCCGATATCCTGGGACATGTCCAGCGGCGTCCCCTCGAACGCGTTGCGCATGAAGGCAAACATGTCGGCCACCGCAACTTTCCGCTGCGGTTGAATCCACAGCGGCAGACGGCGGGTCAGGTCGCGGCCCAGCGCATAGTCGACATACTGATCCATCCCGTCATGCACCTGGCGGAAGATGGCCCACACACGCGCTTCACAGAAGCGGGCGCTCTCGAAATCGAGCGGCGCGTACACATCGGAAAAACTGAAATCCTGGTCCTCTCCTGCAAACCAGTTCTTGCCGCGCGCAAAACTGATCACGTCGTGGGCGTAGATGACTTCCACCGCCGGCTCGTCGAGCAGCTCGAACTGCTGCGACGTGATTGACGTCCAGCCGTCGGCCAGCGGGAAAGTGCGGATGCGGGCGTGATTGGCGTGCCCCGAGATGTACCCGTCCGGGACACGCAGCGCGACCCAGACGGCCCCCTTGTCACCCTCCCCTTTGCCAATCATCTCCAGAATCCAGACTTCGTCCGGATCCGCGATCGAGAACGATTCACCACTGCTGGAGTACCCATGCTCCTGCACCAGGTCGGCCATGATCCGGATCGCCTGCCGGGCTGTGCTGGCGCGCTGCAGCGCAATGTACATCAGGCTGCCATAGTCCATGCTGGCGCCAGGCTGCGAACTCAGTTCCTGGCGGCCGCCGAACGTCGTCTCGCCGATCGCAACTTGATGCTCGTTGATGTTCCCCACTACGTTGTACGTGTGCCGCGCCTGCGGAATCTGCCCCAGGTACTTGCCGGTATCCCACTCACGCACCTCCAGCAGCGCCCCTTCCTCCCACGTCGCGGCCGGCCAGTGGTACAGCTCTCCGTAAAGTACGTGGGAATCGGCCGAGTAGCTGATCATGGTCGACCCGTCGGTGGAGGCACCTTTGGTGACCAGGAAATTCGTGCAGGCGTCCACCGCACCGAGCGCCACCGCCCACACACTCGCCGCCCCCAGGACAATGGTCACGGGAATCCGCTTCATCGTCATCGCGCTCGCCTTCCACCAAGAAGTCACGGAGATGCTGGAATCAGAGGCGCCCACATCAGGCAGCCACCGGCCGCCCGACCTCGCCCATGCCTTGACGCCGACTCTAACGGGAGCCCGCGCGCTTGGCAAGTCAACAGACGTATCCCAGACGTATCCAGACAGACGCATCCCCAGACCTATCCACCAGACCTATCCCAGACCTATCCAGACACTCTGGTTTTAGCGTGCGGCAGGGCCGCTGTTGGCTGCTGAGCCGCGGGTGTCCCCACACATCCGCGTCTCCTGGTCTCCCCAACTGCTGCGTCTCCCCACATGCTGCCGCTGGACGCTGGACTCAACACGCCGAGGCGGTACCATGATTTCATTGGCGTCTACGAACCAGACATCCTGGGGACCCCAGCTGCTGCAAGACCAGAGTGTCTGCCTTCTTTGCCTTCTTCACTCAATCTGTGCATCCGAAGACGGCTGGACAGACTGGTATTCGTAAGGTTGACAAATGAAGATGAACCGTCAATCACTTCTCGCAATTGTCGGTGGGGGCTGCCTCGGCCTGCTCCTCGGGGTAGTCCTTGGTGCAATCGTCGGCCATGCACTCATCTCGGTGGAAGCTTGGGAGGAACGCGAACTCTACGGGTTCATCGGTCTGGCTCGCCGGCTCCGCGGCATGGGGATCGGGGCGTTTCTCGGAGGCCTGGCTGGTCTCGTAGCGGGCTCCTGGTTCGGGGCCAAGTCGCCGGGAGATCGCGGCAAGGGCCCCCTGGCCTGACACAGGTGGCCCGTATCTGCGACATACAGTTCATCCGCGTGACAACGGTGCAGCTTCCAGATCTTCGCGCGTTCAGCGGCCAGCACGCCCGGCCACCTGCGACGCCGGGGATGCAGCGGACGCGGGCACCTATCCGTCCGAGATGTCCCATGTGTCCTCTGGCATCCCCCGGGTGATTTCGGCGACAATTTCGGGAGAATTTCCGACACACTTCCGGGCCCACACGCCAATCTTAGTTGTGTGTGGCAGGCAACGCGGAAGCCCCGTTCATGACTGAGCTGCGGGAACACGACATCGCTCGAGGCTTGCGGCAAGGCGAGCCGGACGCCTGGCGTGCGCTGTACGACGCCTATGCGTCCGCGATCTGGCATGCCGTGGCCCGGCGTCTGGGCCCGTACTCGGCGGACGTGGCCGATGTGGTCCAGGAGACTTTTCTGGCCGCTGCCCGGACTGCGCGGAACTTCGACAGCTCGCAGGGCACCTTGTGGAGCTGGCTCAGCGGCATTGCGCGCCACCATGTGGCGCAGTACTACCGCAAGGAACAACGTCAGGCGCGAATCGTTCAGGCGGTGGAGTCGCTCGGCCCGCAGCACCAGCAAGTGGTGGCGTGGCTCGCACGGCCCGCAGCGGAGCCGCTCGAGGCGCTGGTCACAGCCGAGCTGGCGCTCCTGATCCGAGCTACGCTCTCCAGTCTTTCGGACAACTACGAAGGCCTGTTGACCCAGAAGTACCTGGAAGGGGTGTCGGTCGAGCAGATGGCAGACGAGCGTGCAGCCTCAGAGACAGCCGTCCGTTCGCAACTGGCCCGCGCACGCCGGGCCTTCCGGCAGGCGTTCACGGTACGGATTTCCTCGCGAGGTTCGACCCCCAGTCGGGCTGAGGGACGCGATGACTAAGGACGATCACAACTGGGATGAAGACGAGCGTTTCGAGACGCTCTTCTCAGCCGCCAATCACGACACGCCGCCCCCCGATGCGGAGTTTCTCCGGCGTCTGCGTACACGCTCCACCGAAGTGTTCCTGGATCAGTTCCCGTCACCCGAGAAGCCGGAAGCTGCTCAACGGAGAAGCCGGAAGATGTTCTTGCTGCCCCCCCGTGCCTGGGCCGCGGTCGCCGCCGCGGTGGTGCTGTTTGCATCCTGGTTCACCAGGCAGACAGGCGAGGAACCGGACAAGACGCTCGCGGTCGCGCTCACCAGGCTCACCGCCGCCGAGTCGCTCCATCTGACGCTCGTGCGCGCGGGCCAGGCGAGCGACGTGTGGGTCGCCCGTCCGAACCGGCTGCGGTGGGAACGCCCGGACGGCACCTACCAGATCGACGACGGCCAGCAGCTGTGGGACATCAATGAACGAGAGAACCAAGCGGTGCCGCGCGCATCGCAGTTCTTCCGCGGCGACACAGCGCAGCTCGATGTGCTAGGGCTGCTGGACGTCGGGAAACCGGAGGATGAGGCGGCCGTGCTGGCCCAACGGCCGGCCGAGCAGGTCACAGAGGACGGCGTTCTGTGCGATGTCTATCAGTGGACCGCACAGTCGGGGGAAGAGACGCTGCAGGTCCAAGCCATCGTTGACACGTCCGATCAGATGCTGCGATCGCTCCGCACCTTTGTACTGCGTGAGGGACGCCTGGTACCGGTGAACAAGCTGGTGGTGAAGGACGTGAATCCGCCGGTCGCGGAATCGTTGTTCACAATCGCCCCAACGCTCACAGTCGACGGCCGGATTGGCACGGTGGCCGACTGCCAGGGCCTGGTGAGCGTCAAGCCGGTGGCCCACGCGCGCTGGACGCCGATCGCTCGGCAGACGGTGCTCAAACCGCGCGACTGGATCCGCACCGATCTGCGCGGTGCGCATGCCGCGACCCTCCGGCTGGGCACCTCCATCCGCGTGACACTCGGGCCGGGAACGTTGGTCGAACTGGAGTCGCCGCAGCGCGTGAAGCTGGTCTCCGGGGAACTGAAAGTAGTCACCGACCCCGAACAGCCGCTGACCTTGATCGGCCCGGACAAGGCGGCGACCACGGTCCAGGGGACGGGCATCTATCGCGTGGACCAGGACAAGCTCATGGCGCTCCAGGTGCCGCCCGGCTGGATCGCGGGTTTTGAAGGCACGTCGACCCAGGAGGCGATCGGGTCGCTGGTGGCCAGGATCGACGGCCGCGATGTGCCGCTCACCGTGGGATTCCACACGGTGACCGTCGACATCCGGGACCAGATCGCGCGCACCGTGATCGATGAGTCGTTTGTGAACCACACGCCGGCGCAACTGGAAGGGGTGTTCTACTTCCCGCTGCCGGCCGACGCGTCGATCTCGGGGTTCGGGATGTGGATCGGGGACGAGTATGTGGAGGCGGACATCGTCGAAAAGCAGCGGGCGCGGGAGATCTACGAGACGATCCTGCGGGAGAAGCGCGATCCCGGGTTGCTTGAATGGACGGGTGGCAACGTGTTCAAAGCGCGCGTGTTCCCGATCCTGGGCCATGCAGAAAAACGGGTCCGAATCAGCTATACGCAGGTGCTGCCGCGCGTCGGCAATCGGTACCGCTACAGCTACGCGCTGCAGAGTGAACTGCTGAGACAGCACCCGTTGCGCGCATTGGGGATCGACGTGCAGATCAGCTCGGCGGTGCCGATCACAGCCGTTACATCGCCCACGCACACCACACGGATCGACCAGACGCAGAATTCTGCGCGGGTGGAGTTCGCGGCCCAGGAATACACGCCCACGCGGGACTTCGAGGTGGTGGTGGAACTGGGGCAGAGCCAGTCAGACATCGTGTGGATCCCCCACCAGCGCGGCGAAGACGGCTACTTCATGCTGCAGGTGCAGCCGCCGGGGGCCACGGCAGCAGAATCGGCGGCGCGCGACGTGCTGCCGGACGGCGCGCCATTGAAGCTGGTGCTGCTGGCCGACACGTCACGGTCAATGGACGCCGCGTCCCGCCAGGCGCAGTCCGCGTTCGTCGCGGCACTCACGGCGTCACTCTCCCCCCAGGATCAGTTCAACCTGGGCACGTGTGATGTGGACTGCCAGTGGGCGTTTGACAACCTGGTGCCGGCCGAAGAGGGGAACATCCAGACGGCGCGCAAGCTGCTGGATGAACGCGCGTCGCTGGGCTGGACCGACCTGGACCAGGCCTTCGCTGCGGCGCTCAAGCAGGCCGGCTCGGACGGCCAGGTGATCTA
>DAISIS010000400.1:0-5340 GCA_036821925.1 Pirellulaceae bacterium | reverse complement strand
CGGTCCCACTAATAGGAAGTCAAGAGCGGTTCCTGCAAACCGCGAGGTGCGCTCCCGTCTGCTGGCACCCGCTCCCAGCACGCGTGCTGGCGGGGCGAGCGGCGCCTGTCGGGGGAACGGGGTGGACCGGGCAAGCCGGGGGCGGGCCCCGGTTTGCGTGGCCTGGTCCCGCCGGATATGCTCGGCGGTGCCTGCTGAACTGACGGTCGGCCGAGCACAGGAAGACGGGAGGACTGCCGCAAGATGAAAGATGCATGGGGCTCACTGGTGCTGTGGATGGGACTGGCGTGTGCGGCGACCGTGTGGGGAGCGCCGGCTGAGAAGGAGGACCGGGGGGCGCGGGTGGTCCAGGCCGCCGTGCCCAGGTTCCACGTGGACCACCCGGCTTGTCGCGATGCGTTCCGGATCGCCGTCGGCGATCTGTTGGGCAACGTGGCGCTGTTTCAGGACGGGCTGCTGTCGGAGCCGGTGCCGGTGATGCTGGCAGGGCTGGGCTACGACACGCCCTGGACTCGGGATGCGGCGATCAACGCGTGGAATGGCGCCTCGCTGATCATGCCGGAAGTGGCGCGCGACACGTTGCTGTCGGTGCTCACGCGCGACGACGGCCAGCTGCAGATCGGTGGGCAGTACTGGGACTGCATCATCTGGACCACCGGGGCGTGGCACCACTACCTGTACACCGGCGACCGGGAATTCCTGGCGCTGGCGCTGGAGGCGACGAAGAACTCTCTGGCGTATTTCGAGGCGGCCGAGTTCGACGCGGCGGACAATCTGTTTCGCGGGCCGGGCTGGAGCGACGGCGTGGCGGCCTACCCGGATGCCTACGCCGCGGCGGGGGGTGCCAGCGGCATACTCGACTGGCCGCAGCACAATCCGGACAAGATCTCGACGCCCGGCTACGGGATTCCGATGAAGGCGCTGTCGACGAACTGCCTCTACTACAACGCCTACGTCACGGCGGGACGGATGGCCAGCGAGCTGCAGGTCCCGCCCGACCCGCAATGGCAGGTGAAAGCCGACCGGCTGAAACGCGCCATCAACGAGCGGCTGTGGGACGCGCAGCAGGGATCGTATCGCTTTCTGATCGGCCCGTTGGGCGCCTGTGATCATCAGGAAGGGTTAGGGGCGTCCTACGCGCTGCTGTTCGGCATTGCGGACGCGGCACAGGCTGAGTCGATCTTCAGGCACCAGCACGTGACGCCGGCCGGATTGCCGTGCGGCTGGCCGAATCTGCCGCGCTACGACCGGCCGGACAAGCTGTCCTATGGCCGGCACATGGGCACCGTCTGGCCCCAGATCCAGGGGTTCTGGGCCGAAGCGGCTGCGCGGGCGCGCAAGCCGGTGGTGTTCGGCCACGAGCTGTTCAATCTGGCGGCCCATGCGGTCCGCGACCGGCACTTCGCGGAGATCTACCATCCGATCACCGGCGAGGTGTACGGCGGCCTGCAGGAGAATGCCGGGCAGGGCATCATTCTGTGGAAGGCCACCTCGCGCCAGACGTGGGCGGCAACCGCCTATCTGCGCATGGTGCTGTGCGGCCTGGCCGGGATGCGGTGCGAGCCCGCCGGCGTCCGTTTCCAGCCGTGTGTTCCGCCGGGGATCAGCACGGTGGAACTGCGGAACGTGCCCTACCGCGCGCTGCGCCTGGACATCACGATCCGGGGTACTGGCACCACCGTGCGCCGCTGCACGGTCAACGGCCAGGATTCCCGCGACGGGTTCGTGCCGGCGACTCAGACCGGTCTGCAGCAGGTGACCATCGCGCTGGAAGACTGAAACTGATGCCGCGCACGCGATGCATCCCGCGGCGCAGGGTCCCAGCGAGCAGGGGCCCAGCGACACTGCCGTGCCGCGCGACACGTCGGGGGGCGGCCCAGAGAGCTGTTACAGCGCCGCTTCGGTGGTGGTCGTCATGCCGGTCACCAGTTCCATGATCCACACGTTCATGTCGTGCAGCATCTGGGGGTTGAGCTCATCGCCGCACGGATACTGGCGCAGCGTCACGTGCATGCCAGCCGTGTGGAACAGACGCAGTTCCTGGCACGTTGTCTCGACCGGATAGTACTCCGATTGCCGGCCCTGGGCGATGAACAAGGGAAGCTGCCGCGCCTGATCGTAGTAGACGAGCGGGCAGTTGCCTGTGGGGAACGGGCCGCCCAGCGACAGGACGCCAGCGAACCGGCGCGGGTTGTTCAGCCCCAGCCGAAATGCCATCGTGCCACCGGCCTGGTAGCCGGCCAGGAAGATCCGGTGCGGCGCAATGCTGAACTTCTCGCACGCCACGTCCAGACAATCGAACACGCTCGCTTCGGCAGCCGACACGTCGGCGTCGCATGCCGTCCAGGTAAAGCCGCTGCCGCCCGCCGCACAGGCGCGCGGTCCGCGCGGCCCGATCGACACGAAATTACGCATGCTCACCAACGGCATCACCCGCTGCAGTTGCCGTTCGTCGTTCCCCGGCCCGTGCAGCCAGATCACGAGCGGATAGGCGTAGTTGCGTTCATAGTGCAGCGGGGCGAACAGCGAGTAATGCAGGCCCTGCTGGTGCGACTCTCGTAGTAATCCGTGTTCCAGTTGCAGGGGCTCGTGCGTCTCCGCCGCGTCTTGCGCGGGAGTCAGGTGGAATCGATTCATAGGAGCTATATCACTTCAGGAACGGCCCGTGCGGCATGCGCGTCCGATGCTCTCAGACACAGCCTGCCCCACGGACGCGGCCATATGTTGCTGACAGATCCACTGCTGAGGCGTTGTAGAACAGCGGGCGGCGTATGTCAATGTCACACACGCCCACCCGCGCCGCTTCCGATCGCGTGAACGGGGGGGCGCTGCTGTCACGTGCCCCCCAGCAGTTCCCCCATCGCTTGGACGAGTCCTTTGACGGCATTCACGCTGTTCTGGAATTCCGCGCGTTCGGCGGCCGTCAGCTCCAATTCGATGATGCGTTCGACGCCGTTGGCGCCGAGGATCACCGGCACCCCGACGTAGTATCCGCCCACGCCATACTCGCTGTCGCAGTAGGCGGCGCAGGGGAACACGCGGCGTTTGTCATGCACGATGGCGTCGATCATCTGCGCTGCGGCGGCGGCGGGGGCGTAGTAGGCGCTGGCGGTCTGCAGCAGATTGACGATTTCTGAGCCGCCGTGGCGCGTGCGTTCGATAATGGCGTCCAGCTGTTCTTGGGACAGCAGTTGGGTGACCGGGATGCCGCCGACGCTGGTGTACCGCGGCAGCGGCACCATGGTGGCGCCGTGGCCGCCCATCAACAGCGCGCGAATGTCTTCGACGCTTACATCCAGCACGTCGGCGAGGAACGTGCGATAGCGGGCGGTGTCGAGCACTCCGGCCTGCCCCACCACACGCCGGCTGGGAAAACCGCTCACCTGGTACGCGCGTTGAACCATGGCGTCCAGCGGGTTGCTGATCACCATGAGGATCGCGTTGGGCGACTTCTCGATGACCTGTTCCGTCACGCTCGTGACGATCTTGGCGTTGGTGGCCAGCAGGTCGTCGCGGCTCATGCCGGGCTTGCGCGCCATGCCGGCCGTGATCAGCACGACGTCGCTGTTCTCCGTCTCCTCGTAGGATGTCGTACCCATGATGTGCGCGTCCGAGCCGATGATCGGCAACGCCTGCAGGAGGTCCAGGGCTTTGCCTTTGGGCATGCCGCCGGTGGACGGGTGGTCGACCAGGACGATGTTCCCGAGTTCCATGGCCGCACACCAATGCGCGGTGGTGGCGCCCACGTTGCCCGCACCGATGATGGAAATCTTAGCGCGCCCCATGAATTGGGTCTCCTATGGCGATGAGAGGACAGAACAGAAACGTCGAATATGAGGTTCCGCGATGCCAAGTCAAGTAGGGAAACCCCCGGCCCGCACCGGGGTTCACGTGTCGGGGGCGATCGGCGGCGGAGCGGGCGCCGCGCGGCGCTGCCGCAGCTGCTCCAGCCGTCTGCGGTCCGACCGGTGCAGCGCCCAGGCAGCGCTCCCCACCATGACCAGCAGGCCGATGAAGCCCAGTCCGAGCCACAGTCCCGGGCCCGGCCGGGAGTCGGCCGACAGCTCCCAGGCCTGTGGCGCGCCGACAACGAACATCGGGCTCAGCTGACGCTGCCGGGCGTCGTAGGCGGCCACGAGCGGATTATGGTAGGCCCACAGTTTGTAGAACACGCCGTGCAGCAGCACCGGGCGATTCACATGGGGGGCGTCCACGAGTGGCTCCCACGCGGCCGGCAGCTCGGTCGTACAGCAGGTGCAGGGGAAGGACTCGCGATAGACGGGGCCGGCCTGCTCCCCTGGTGCGCCCCGCACCTCAATCGGCTGGTCTCCCACCGGCACCATCACGTCCAGCTGGTAGTACGCGTCGATCCCGAACCGGTGCCGGACGTCTGGCTCCTCGACCACGATGCGGGTGATCCGGCGCAGCCGGCCGGTGATCTGCCGCAGCGCTCCACGCTCCTGCTGCGGTTGCAGCAGCAATTGACGCAACGCAGCCGGTTGCGTATGGCGGGCCAGTTGCGCTGCATCGGCGCGCCCCACGGCACGTAACAGCGCATAGAAACATTCCCGTTCGTCAGCCCCCAGCGGCAGCCCGTCGCGGTCGCGCACGGCGTCCCACAACCCGATGTCCATCCCCCACTGGCCTAGCAGCACCTGGGGCACATCGATGCCCAGGCCGGCGTGCACCCGATCTGGCAGCCAGGCGACGCGAGGGGCCGCGAACATCCAGACCGGCCGGCCACTCCGCTCCGCACCCAGCTTGACGAACATCGCGACAGCCCGGACGGGCTCATGCAGCGCCGTGCGGCCTTCCCACGCCGCGGGCACCGCCCGCGCGAAGATCACGGCCGTGCCCGGCCCGCCGTCCAGGTCCACGTCGAGTTGGTAGTAATGGTCGAATTCGAACAGCGCCGCCTGCCGTGGCGTCAACGCCTGACGCGCCACGCTGCGCACCCGCCCGCCGACCACGAAGAAATCAGTCCGCGCGCGATCGGGATCCGCACGCAATGCCGACCAGGGCACGTCCGGACGCTGCCACCGCGCCATCTCGTCCCACCCGATCTGCGGCAAGCGGTAGAGGATCTTCAGCAGCACCTCCTGATCCTCCGGGCCGACCGGCTGGCCGTCGCGCAACGCACGCAGATCGCTCTCCCCAATGTCAAACAGACGCAGCAACTGACGCGGCGCCGCGAACGGAGCCACCGGCAGCTGCTGAGCCACGGCCGACACGGCCAGCAGCCAGACGCAGAGGAAGGAATGACGAATGACGAATGACGGAAGCACGAAGGAATGACGAATGACGAATGACGGAAGCACGAAGGAATGACGAATGACGAAT
>DAISIS010000399.1:0-5349 GCA_036821925.1 Pirellulaceae bacterium | reverse complement strand
TCGCGGCCTTCGCCTGGTGCGGCTCCCCACCACGACCTTGGCCCAGGCGGATTCGGGGATCGGTGTCAAGAACAGCGTCAATCTGTTCCAGAAGAAGAACTGGCTGGGGACCTTCGCCGTGCCGTGGGGGGTGATCAACGACGCCTCCCTGCTGCGGACGCTCTCCGACCGCGACTACCGGTGCGGGTTCGCCGAGGCGGTGAAGGTCTCACTGCTGAAGTCCCCTGAGTTGTTCGCCGAGTTGGAGCGCGCGGCGGAGGCGATCGGTGCCCGCGACGCGACGGTGGCGGACGTCATCATCCGCAGATCGGCAGAACTGCACATGGATCACATCGCGCGGGGCGGTGATCCGTTTGAGGCCAACGAGGCGCGCCCGCTCGATTTTGGCCACTGGTCGGCACATCGGTTGGAGGCGCTGAGCAATTTCGAGCTGCGGCACGGTGAAGCGGTCGCCATCGGCGTGGCAATCGACACGGTCTACTCGGCGCTGGTGCACGGGTTGCCGGGCGACGACGCGCACCGCGTCCTGGCCTGCCTCCGCCGGCTTGGCTTTCAGCTCGTGCATCCTGCGCTGGACGATGTCGAAGCGGTGTTCCAGGGTCTGGAAGAGTTCCGCCAGCACCTCGGTGGGCGGCTGACGCTGACGATGATCTCGCAGATCGGCCAGCCGCTGGAGGCGCACACCGTGGATCGTCAGCAGATGGAGGCGGCCGTTGCTCAGGTGACCCGCCTCGCCGCACGCTAGACGCATGGCACCAGCGGCGGCCGGCACACCGAGGTGGGGCGTGTCCCACCGGCCACACGTCCGGTCTGTAGCGGTTGTCCTCGCGCGGCAGGATTCCTCGACCCGCTGCCGGACGGCGGACCGATGCTTACAGGGCCTCCTGAAACGGAACTGGTACCCGGTCGGCACTGGCTCGGTCGCTGCAGAGAACCGTTGAAAAGCCGACCAGTCGCCGATACGATGGACTGAGCGGCTGCCAAGCTGTGGTGGATCGGTGTTCGAATGGTGTCTCTCGCGCGTTTCCGGCTCACGCCATGGGTCTGACGTATTTCAAGCGTTTCCGCCTGGAACTCCCTCTGACGGGTACCCTCATCGCGTGCCCCGCGTTGCCCTCCTATTACCGGCTTCTGTCCTGGGATCCCGCCTTGCTCGACGGGCATGCGGAGGCCAAGTATCGCAGCTTCCGCGGCGAGATTGACGCGCACGTATTCCCCTGTCTGGGTGAACGCGAGGGCTGCCGCCGGCTGCTGGACGAAATCACACGGCGCGAGACGTTCGTGCCCGGCGCGACCTGGTTGCTGGCCTACGAACCACCTGGTCAGAGCGTTCCGGAGTACTGCGGGACGATCCAGGGGTTAAGCGATCGGCAGGGTTACGGCGCGGTGCAGAACCTGGGTGTCACGCCGCTGCACCGGTCGCAGGGGCTGGGCACGGTTCTGCTGGCCCAGGCGCTGGCCGGTTTCCGCGCTGCGGGGCTCGTGCGTGTGTACCTGGAGGTGACGGCCCAGAACACGGGGGCGATTCGCCTGTACACAGCGTTGGGCTTCCGGCGCGTCCGGACCGTTTACAAGGCGGTCGAGGTTGCGTACGCGTAAGCGGCACAGTACGCTCTAGCATTTCAGCCGTTCAGCACGAGGGTGAAGGTGACAGAGCCGATCCAGGTATACGAATACGAGAACGGCTTGACGCTGGTCACGCAGCGGATGGACTGGGTGGAGTCGGCGGCGTTTTCGCTGCTGGTGCCGGCCGGCTGTTCCTACGACCCGCAGCCGCTGCTGGGGCTGGGCAACATCACGTGTGAGATGGTCCAGCGGGGTTGCGGACCGCGTGACAGCCGCCAGTTCGTCAACGAGTTGGAGAATCTGGGGGTCGATCACAGCGCTTCGGTGTCGAACGCGCACACGAGTTTTGGCGGGGCGATGCCGGCGGACAAGCTGGAAGCGGCCTTGGCGATCCATGCGGATCTGGTCCAGTGCCCGCATCTGCCGGCCGACCAGTTGGAGGACGCCCGGCTGGCGTGCATCCAGGAGATCCGCGCGTTGGAGGACGATCTGGCGCAGCGGGCGCTGCAGGCGTTGCGGCTGCGCCGCTACGGAGAGCCTTTCGGGCGGAGCAGCCAGGGCACGCTCGAGACCATGAGCCGGATCGGGATGGATGACATCCGCGTGTTCTTCGCGACGGCGTACCGTCCGAACGGCGCGATCCTGAGCGTGGCGGGGAAGATTGACTTTCCGCGTCTGCGCGATCGGGTGGGGGAGCTGTTCGCGTCGTGGCGTCCGGCGCCGAGCGCGGAGCTGGAATGCGTCCCGCGGAACGGCGTGCCCGGGCACATACCGCACGAGTCGAATCAGACGCACATTGCGATCGGCTACGAAAGCGTTCCGTACTGCCATGCCGATTACTACCAGGCACGGGCGGCGGTCGGCGTGTTGAGCGACGGCATGAGTTCGCGGCTGTTCACCGAAGTGCGCGAGAAACGCGGCCTGTGCTACGCCGTGTATGCGGTCTGCCACACATTGCGCGATCGCGGGTCGGTGTTCTGCTACGCCGGGACGACCGCCGAGCGGGCCCAGGAGACGCTCGATGTCATGCTGTACGAACTGCGGCAGCTGTCGCGCGGCGTGCACACCGACGAGTTACAGCGCCTCAAGGCGCGGCTGAAGAGCGCGTTGATCATGCAGCAGGAATCGAGTTCCGCGCGGAGCGGTTCGATCGCGGCGGACTGGTACTACCTGCGGCGCATCCAGACGCTGGAGGAAGTGGGCCGGATCGTGGACGGGCTGACCTGCGAGAGCATCAACCGCTACCTGGCGGAGCATCTGCCGGCCGAATTCCTGATCGTGACGTTAGGCCAAAACGCACTGGAGCTACCGCGTTGAAATTCCGCCACCACACACTGGCCAACGGCCTGGAGATCATTGCCGAGTGCAACCCGGCGGCATACTCAGCCGCCTTCGCGTTCTTCGTCCAGACCGGCGCCCGCGACGAGACGGACGCGCTGTCGGGCGTCAGCCATTTCCTGGAACACATGGCGTTCAAGGGCACCCCGTCCCGCTCGGCCGCCGACGTGAATCGCGAACTGGATGAGATGGGCGCGCACTCGAACGCCTTCACCAGTGAAGAGCAGACCGTGTTCTACATCACGGTCCTGCCGGAATACCAGCCCCGGGCGCTGGATCTGCTGTGCGACATCCTGCGTCCCTCGCTGCGCCCGGGCGATTTTGAGACCGAGAAGCAGGTGATCCTGGAGGAGATCGCGAAATACGACGATCAGCCTCCGTTCGGCGCGCACGAGAAGAGCATGGCGTTGCATTTCGGCACGCATCCGCTGGCCCAGAGTGTGCTGGGCACGCTCGACAGCGTCTCGGCGCTGACCCCCGACCAGATGCGCAACTACTTCGCCGGCCGCTACGTCCCCAACAACATGACGCTGGCCGCGGCGGGCAACGTGGACTTCGCAGAGCTGGTCGCACTGGCCGACCGGCGGTGCGGTGCCTGGCAGCCGGCGCCCGTGCAGCGTGCCACGCCGCGTGCTGCGGCGAATCGGGAGGCCCGCGTCTTCCCCAACGACATCGCCACGCAACAGTATGTCGTGCAGATCGCCAACGGCCCGGCAGCGGAGGACGCCAGCCGGTTTGCAGCCCGCGTCCTGAGCACCGTGGTGGGGGACGACAGCGGCAGCCGCTTCTTCTGGACCCTCGTCGACACCGGCCGGGCCGAGTGCGCCGTCATGTACTCGTACGAATATCAGGGGACCGGCATCTATCTGACCATGCTCTGCGGGCCGCCCGACCAGACGGCCGCCAATCTGCAGGCCATCCACGATACGCTCCGCACGGTCCAGCGTGAGGGCATCACACGCGAGGAGTTGGCGCAGGCCAAGAACAAGATCTGCTCCCACCTGGTCCTGCACAGTGAACGCCCCACCAATCGCCTCTTCGTACTCGGCGAAAACTGGCTGCAACGGCGCCACTATCAGTCGGTACGGGAGATGATCGAATCGTATCAAGCCGTCACCTGCGACGACGTGGCCCGGGTGCTTGCTGCGTTCCCGCTCACCGAGTGCAGTACAGTTGCCGTGGGGCCGCTGCGTGAGTTGAGTATTCCCAAGGCACCCTGAGGAGAAGCCGAGTCATGGAACGCACACTCGTTCTGTTGAAACCCGATTGTGTGCAACGCCGCTTGATGGGGCAGATCATCACGCGGTTCGAAAACAAGGGGCTGCACATCATCGCCCTCAAGATGCTGCACATCACTCCCGAACTGGCCCGGCAGCATTACGCGGAACACGTGGAGAAACCCTTCTATCCGGGGCTCGAAGCGTTCATCACCGGTGCGCCGGTTGTGGCGCTGGTGGTCGAAGGGCCGGAGGTCGTGCGCGTCGTGCGGGAGATGCTCGGGCCCACCAGCGGGCTCCAAGCGGTAGCGGGCACGATTCGCGGCGACTACAGCAGCAGCCGGCAGATGAACCTGGTCCACGCCTCCGACGGACCCGACGCCGCCCGCCGGGAAATCCGGCTGTACTTCTCCGAAGCAGAAATCCACCCCTTCCCACTCGCGCTGCAGCCATGGCTGCAGGCCGCCGACGAGTGACCGGGAAGAAATGACGGATGACGAATGAGTAAGCACGAAGGAATGACGAAACAGTAGTGGCTGATTGACTCAGGCCGACCAATTCGCTGAGTCAGCCGTCGTGTCCATGCGCCTCGTCATTCCTTCGTGCTTACTCATTCGTCATCCGTCATTCGTCTCCCGTCATTCCCCCGAGTTTTCCTGCCGGCGTCTCACTGCGCAGCTGCTCGATCATGACGCGGGTGGCCGCTTCGACGGCGCGTTGCCACTGGGCCTCGTGATAGCGTTCCTGGTACTCACGGCGCTGGTACGCGAAGATGATCCCGCGCGAGTTGTTCACCACGGCGCCCAGTCCGGTGGGGTCAAAGGCGTCACGCACGTCGCGGGCACCCGCGCCCTGAGCGCCGTAGCCGGGGACGAGGAACCACGTGTTGGGCATGGTCTGCCGCAGTGCGGCCAGCTGTTCCGGATAGGTCGCGCCCACGACCGCTCCCACGGCACCGTACCCGCAGCTGCCGACGGTGCGTTGGGCGGCCTGCTGCACAAACGCGGCCACGCGCTGGTACAGCGCCGCGCCATCGGTGGTCACAAGATCCTGAAACAGACCTCCTCCGGGGTTGGAGGTCTTGACCAGCACGAAGATGCCCGCCGCGCGTTGGACGGCCAGTTCGACAAACGGTTCCAGGCTATCGGCGCCCAGATAGGGGCTGACGGTCAGCGCATCCCCCCCCCAGACGCTCAGCGGGCCCGGCCCCAAATAGGCTTCCGCGTAG
>DAISIS010000398.1:0-5351 GCA_036821925.1 Pirellulaceae bacterium | reverse complement strand
ACGTCCTTGGTGCTGGAATTGGACGTCAGCATGATGATGTACACGTACGTCCCGCTGCGCCGCTGACGGACTCGCCGGCAGAGTTCCAGCCCTGTCATTTCCGGCATACACCAGTCCGATACGACCATGCGGATCTCGCCCGAGCGCAGCAGGTCAAAGGCCTCCCGCCCATTGCGCGCAACGGTCACGTCGTAGCCGAACTCGATCAGCGAGTGCTCGAGTACAGCGGCTGTGACGTCGTCGTCATCGACGACCAGCACACGCATGCGTTTGGGGGCCTGGTACAACGGTCTCACTCCCAGTGTCATCCGGTAGTTCAGCGGACATTGGTTCAGCGGGCATTCGCGGAACGCAGTCCCAGCGCCGCGGCATGGTCGACAAACCGGGACCACTCCTGACGCAGCTGGTTGATCCCGGCCGGCACGTCCGACAGGCGGCGCGCCCGCCCCAGCTGTTCAATCGCGGCCGACCATTCGTGCAGGCGGACGGCGGCGACGTTCGCAGCCGCACCCTTGATGCGGTGCGCGACGCGCGCGGTGGCCTCCGCATCCTGGGCGGCAATCGCCTGGTCCAGTTCCTGGAGATCGACTTCGAAACGATCCTGGAACTTGGCCAGCACGCGCGCTGCAAAGTCGATATTGCCCATGCAGCGCCCCAGCAGCTCGTCCACGCAGAAGATCTCGTTCGTTGATCCAGTCGACGTTGCGCTCACTGTCCGCCCCTTCAGCTCAACTTCTGACGCTCCGGGAACCCCCCCTTCCGCCTGTCCAGACCCCGCGTGCCAATAACGGCGGCCTGGCAGCAGGCGGCAACGCCTCCGCACGGTACACGGCGTCTCGACCTTCAGGAGTCTACGTCGCAGTTCGCGGGCACGCAAAAACTCTGCCGATCGACTGGGATTTCCGTGGACGGGTGTGACGATGCGCCCGGCTGTGGCGGTCCCCGCGGTGGGTGGGAGTCGAAAAGCCCAGTCCGAAACTGGCATGGCCAGGAAATCGAACGTACGTTACTGTACCTGGACCTTTAATCTGTCGATCTAATGTGGGGTCTTCCGCGGCGTCGAGGGGTGCCGTCTGGGGGACGGTTGAGGTTGGGGCTTGTCTTTGGCTGTATCGGCCCGCATTACTGGCAGTTCGTGCAAGTCGCGCCGCTTCTTCGGCTTGATACGATCACAACAAAGAGGATAGGTTGTATGCAGATCCACCCGCGCACCACGCTTTGGGGACAAGTCACCTCGGTCCTGCACAGCGCTAACAGTTGTCGGATCACCATCGAGCTTAAGGGAACTCCCGACCAGACGGCCATGATCATGAAGGAAGCTGCCGTGGAGCTGGGGATTCTCGAAGGTGCGAAAGTCTGTGCCGAAGTGGATGCTTCGAACGTGGTCATCGGACTGTGTCACAATGCGGAGTGCGTTTTGTCCGGATGACCGGGGGAAGGCGGGATGAGGCCGGCCTGGACATCGGACCTGCGCTGCGTGAGGCTGGTCTGAGTGTGATCTGGTTGCTTCATCGCCCTGGTTCCCCCGTCTCGCGTGCCTGGCTTCTGCCGCGCTGAGAGTTCCCGGAGCATGATGACTTACGAGCGATCACTCCGGGAGGACGGCACGACATATCTGCCGCGGGATTTTGTGGAGACGTGCAGTGGTCTGCTGTTCGCCGTGGTAGCTGCGGGCACGGAGCAGGGGCGAATCCTGGGTTTCCTGCGATATGCGCGGCGCGACGCAGCGCTGCGGAAACTCGACACGGCCGAGGCCAACCGGGTGCTGCAGCTGCAGCAACCCGACTACCTGTATCATTCGCCACAGCGCGACGTGGTGGTTCACGGCATCCCGGTGGCAGACGTTGTCCGGCACTATCGGCCGTCCCAGCGGCTTGCCGAGATCGTCCAGGGGCCGTGCCCGGATGCGCTGGAGGCGAAACTGTGCCGGCTGGCGGCGATCGTCGGTGCGGGCGGAGGGACGCCCGAGTGGCTGGGCGTCACCGGCTCGCTGCTCTTGGCCGCACACCGGGCGGGATCCGACATCGACTTGGTCTGCTATGGACGTGAGGCGTTTGCCGCCGCCCGGCAGTGTCTGCAGGATGCCGTCCGCAACGGTGCGCTCGATCAGCTTTCCGACGTGTTGTGGCGCGAGGCGTATGCCCGGCGCGGCTGCAGTCTGTCGTACGACGAGTACCTGTGGCACGAGCGTCGCAAGCACAACAAATTCGCCTGCGCGGGTACCAAGGTGGACATCAGCTGTATTGTGGGCGAGCCCAGCTGGGTGCGGGTGCGAGGCGAGAAGGTCTGTCACGATGTGATCCGGGGGACTGTCGCGGATGACACGTTTGCCTTCGACTATCCGGCACGGTATCCGCTGACACATTCGACGGTGGGGGAAATCGTGTGCTACACGCCGACCTACGCGGGCCAAGCGGTGGCCGGCGAGCTGGTGGAGGCTGCGGGGTGGGTGGAGCGGACGGCGGACGGTGCGCTGCGGCTCACCGTGGGCACCTCCCGCGAAGCTGCCGGTCAGTATATCAAGGTCGTACACACGCGCTAGGTTGCCGCGGTCGTGCCGACCGGCTGCCACCGCCGCTCCACACAGCACCAGCGGCTCCGGTGGGACCCCTAACCCAGCAGTTCGAGCCGCTTGGCCGCTTCGCGCTTTCCGATGCCGCGTACGGCGACAAGGGCCTTCATCTGTTCCTGCCGCGGCCGCGTCTTGCCATGTTCCCAGTTATAGATGGTCAGCGACGAGACGCCGACGAGCTTGGCGTAGTCGGCAGCCGACAGCCCGAGCCGCTCGCGCTGGGCTCGGACCGACCGCGCCGAGAAGCGGGCTCCTTCCACCATCTCCTCGTTGGTGGGGGGCGTTTCCAGCCGTTTCTTCTCCTGGGCCTCCAGATAAGCGATCTTCTGTTCCTGCTGCCGCAACTGCCGCTTCAGATTGGCGATATCACGCCGGTACTGGGCCACCGCCTGTTTGGTCGCGCCCGTCTGCGACTTCACTTCTTTCTTCGCTAGTCGCATGATTTCTTGTTTGATGGTGGCGGCAAGGTTCGGCATCGGACTCTCCTTTATGTCAACGTAATGCAAAAAACAGGGTGCTCGTCAATTCTGGCAGTTTCCACATCCAGCTCATTATAGGCCATAAAACGATCCAGGTGCAGTGTCGATGTGCGGCCGCCGGCAGGCAACGCAGTTCTGATGAGCGGCCGGAATCTGCCGGAAATACCTCAGCCAGAGCAGTGCCGAGCGGCATGTCGGAGATTCGTTCCTAGGGGACGTCGACCTGGAATATCCGGCTCAGACGTATGCCCATGCCTCGTTTCGTCGTGATCAAGTCCGGGACTGCCCGGCCGGGAAATTTCCGTTCGGCGGCAGCGCGGAACTTCTTGTTGATGCGGTAGACCTTGTGCTGCAACGTCGCCAGGTTGTGGCTGTGCAGGTCATGCGCCAGCGTGTCATAGCTGCGCCAACCGCGTGTTTCGGGGGGGTTGTTTTCGGCCTCGTCAGTTATGTAACAGGTATTGAGCGCGAGGATCAACTCCATCATTTTGACGTTGTACTGAACGGTGATCGATTTACCGTCGTGTATGACGGTGACGAAGCCGCCGCAAGGCTTCCCGGTGTTGCCCGGCAGCCGGATGGTGTCGGGGGCTTCCTGCGCATGCGGCACGCTGCTGTTGTGTGGTTCCGGTGACGTGCGGAGGCTGTGCACTGCTTCTGGTGACATGCATTCATCTCCAGTGAGGGGGCCGAACCAAGTGGCAACCGAATGATCGATTTCCGAGGGAGTTACTGGGGAATCCGGCCAGGGGCGCTGCGATTTCTCATGTGTGGCTTTGCACGCGGGTACCGTTGTTATGCCGGTCCGCCATAGGAGTGGGAGTGATACACCTTTCTGCCGGAAGCCGGCTAAAATGATGCGTACTCAGCGGCACCAGCGTGTGCCGGCGTCGCCGCGCGGTCGCGTTCCGTCTGACGAATTACGAATTCTAGCGACTAGTTACATGTTTCAACGTGTTCCACCGTGTGTTGCGGTAAACGCGTCTGCAGACAGGTTCGTGTGAGAAGCGCTGGAGGGACTTCATGCGTCCGGAATACCTGGATCGTCTGCGTTCGACGAGCGGAAGGGAACGGAAGTTAGCCTGGAAAGACCTGTCGCTGGAACCGGAGGCGGCGCACTATGTGTTGTCGCCCGAGAACCGTCGGCAGCTGGCGGAGCTGTTGAGGCAGGAGGACGATGTTGCCGTGCATCGTATGGCTGCGGACATCCTGGCCGGCTATTCATGCGCGCACGATGCGGGGCAGGTTGACGCTCAGGTTTGCCCCCCAGCAGTGCAGGACGACCGGTCGCTCGATTTCTGGGTCTGGGACGTGTTTCACGGGGCATCTGCGCTGTTTCGGGCGAGCGAGCCGGCGTATGCTCGGCGCGACCCGGACGCGGTGGAAAGCCTGGCGCGCCGGCTTGGCTACAAGGACTTCCCCGAGTTGCGGATCTATCCGGTCCCGAAGGGCGAGGACAGTTGGCAGGAGATCGTCACGGATCAGGGGCTGGATGCCTGTGTGTTCGTAGGCCGTCTGGGCCTGTTCGGCAAACACGCCGTGGACAAGCTGGTGGCACCGGAGATGCGCTTCCGGTTCGTACAGTATCTGCCGCGAACAACTTACCCGGCGGAGGATGATCTGAAGTATTACGTCATCCAGGAGTTCGAGGGTCACAAATTAGCGCACGAGCATCGTACCAGCGACAGTGATGAAAGGCGTACGGACTACGGGATCGTACAGCGTTACCAGGTGTTTCTGGGGACACGTTACATTACTGTCCTGCTGTGTGCAGGCCTGTCATCGCTGGGCACGGTCGGGGCGGCGCGTTGGGTGTCACGCGATCTCGGTGTTTCGCCGGATCCGGAGAGGAACGCGCTCGTTATGCAGCCGGACGTTGTGAAGCCGAGCAGCCGGATGGAGGCGTTGGTGCGTACGATCAGCGTTCCGAGCTCGCCGATCTGGCGTCCCGCGAAGATCGAACTGGTCAGTCTGTATGTGGACGACTATCAGTGGTCGCCAGACGACCTGCAGTGGCACGACAACAAGCAGCACGTGGTCGAGGTCCGGATGCGGGACGGCCGTCCGGTCTCGCTCTGGGTGGATGGGAAACACGCTGTGCTCAAGCCGGACAGTCAGAATTTCCGGTTGGCCACCTGCGTCGCCCTGCTGATCAGCAAGAGCGTTGATGGCAGAGTCGACGTAAAGCTGTTAGCCCGCAACAAGGACATTTGGGGTGGTCACAGTCTGGAAACGAAGATTGTCAAGCAGCGCCTGCACAACCTGGTCAGGCGTGTGTTCGGTGGGCTGTTGACCGTCGG
>DAISIS010000397.1:0-5369 GCA_036821925.1 Pirellulaceae bacterium | reverse complement strand
GGGGCCGCATGCTGTGTGACGCCGACACGGTGAGCGATACGGCTGTCAGCGCCGACCCCACTCGCGGCATGTCGCTGGTGACGCTCTCGGTGGCCACCAGCATCGACGCGCTGGCCGCCGGACTGGGTCTGGCCTTGCTGGGGGAATCGATCTGGATTCCGAGTGTGACGATTGGGGTCGTGACGGCCGTCCTGACCGGCATTGGCATCACCTTCGGCTCGCGTCTGGGCAGTCGTTGGGGGCGGCGTGCGGAGGTGTTCGGTGGTGGCGTGCTGATTCTGATCGGCCTGCGAATCGTGGTGTCGCACCTGACCACCTGACAGCCACGCGGCGGCAGACCAGCGCAGCCAGGCGGACAAGAAAGAGAACAGCGTCCGGCCTGGCATCCTGCCGGCCGGTCGCCGTATCCCCGCCCTATTCCACGCGTCAGCGTCTCGCGCGGCGGCGAGAACTGCGTGGCGGGCGATCGCCCCGTCGCGTGCGCATCCGTGCGCGGCGTGCAAGGCGGGTCACCTGGGAATCCCTTCCCGACTGGATCTAACGTTTCGCCTGCTCAGCCAGGGCCTTGGCGCGGTCGACCACCTCGGGCTTGCCGCCGGCGGCCACGACCTGCTGCATGGCCTGAGCCACTGCAGCCTTGTCGGCGTCGATGACCTTCTCGGCGATCGCGACGGCCACGCGTCCCGCCTCGTCTTTCAATGACGGGCGCTGGAGGAGCGAGACAGCCAGGGGCAGAGCCGGGGCTATCGGATTGAGTTCCAGCACCTGCAGCACCAGCGTGCGTTCTTCATCCCGCTGGCAGGCGGGCAGCGCCTTCTGGCACATCTCCACGCGTGTTTCGGGGCGGAGTTCGATCTGCTTGGCGATCCGCAGGTACCCGCGCAAGGCACGGATCTTGTACTTCTGTTCGCTGACCGACTTGGCCACGTCCAGCAGCACCGGTCCTGCGTCGGTCGTCATCCACTCGCCCAGCAGGCGGCTCGACGTCTCTTTGAGCTCCGTGTTGCCTTCCTTGGCGGCGGCCGCCAGGGCGCCGAGCGCTTGGGGGCCGCCCATGGCGCCGAGCACTTCGATGATCGTCACCTGCGCGGTCGACGGCGCCTGATGCATCGCGCCGATGAGCAGTTTAGCGCAAGCTTCGCGGTCGGGCATCCGCACGCAGGCGGTCAGGAGTGCCTGTTTGGCGTCGGCGGCCTCATTCGGATGGGGTGTCTTAACGACGCGGGTGATCAGCACGGGCAGGTCGCGGGCGGTGACGGTGGCGCCCAGCGCCGCGAGGGCGGCGGAGCGCACGTCGGCGCTGGCGTCGTCGATGGCAGTCAGCAGCGCGGGCACGGCCGCCGCGATGCGTCGCTGCTCGGCAGCGGCGATCAGGGCCAGACGCGACTTGCCTTCCGCCTGGGACAAACGCGTCACGAGTTCCGCATCGACGTTGTCACCGGGGAGGGCCTGCAGCGCCTCGCGGGCCGCCTGCACCACCTCCGCATCATCGGCCGCCGCGATTTCCAGCAGGGTGGCAATGCACGCAGCATCGCCCAGGCGGGGCACGACCCCCAGCGCCGCGATGCGGGTGGCCGCCGGGCCGCTCTGGGCGGCTTCCAGCACGGCTGGCAGCGCCGCGACATCTCCCCGGTCGGCCAGCGCCAGCAGCAGCAACGGCTGACGCTCGGGGGCGACCTTCTTGAGTTCCGCCACCAGGGTCGCCGTCACGTCGCTGCCCGGCAGCTCGCGCGCCGTCGACAGGCCGATGCCGAACAGCGCCCCGTCGGCCGACTCGAGCTGTTCGACCAGCAGCGGCAGCCCTTCTGCGCCGCGCGCGATAATGGCGCCGCGGGTCGCCTCGAGGATGCGGGTCGGCGGAATCTGGGCAGTCGTGCGTACTTTGTCGTAGAGGCTGGCCGCTGCGGCACCCTCGCCGGCCGCCAGCAGCTGCTCGGCACAGTACACGCAACCTTCGGCGACGGCTCCCCGCACAGCGGCGGGCGCGCTGGTCAGCGCCTGTTCGAGCACCGTGGTGGCTGCCGCATTGCCAATCCGCCCGAGGGCGACGGCGGCCGCCGTGGCGACTTCCGGATCGGCATCCGTCAGCCGCGGCGCCAGGCTATCGACCGCCTGACCATCGCGGCGGACGCCAATCGAGTTGATCACGCCGATCAGCAGCCGCCCCTCCAGCTTGCCCAGCGCCTCACGCAGGGCTGCGTCGGCAGCGGGGCCGGGAATCGCTTCCAGCGGGAGGCGGGCCCAGGAGGACAGTTCTTTGTCGGGCAGCAGGGCGGCCAGCGCCGGTACCGCCTGGTCGGTGCCGTAAACGACCAGGCGCTTACAGGTCATCGCCTTCTCGGCCGGATCCGCAGCGGACTCCAGCACGCGGATCAACTGGTCTTCCGATGCGGGCGCTGCATTCGCGTCCTCGGCGGCGCGCGCCGGCAGCGTGTAGAGCGCGGCGACCGCCCCGATCAGCAGGACAAGGCTGGCACAAAAACGAAGCTTGGACATATTGAGTTTCTCCATAACATCAGGCTCCGCGAGGCAGCCTGCAGAAGGGACATATCACAGATCAGATCCGGTTCTCCTGCTCTGGCGACCCAGGGGCATGTGCGTGCCAGGCCGCCAGCACCATCAGATGCGCCACGGGTCGCGGAGCGCTTCGCCGCGCAACCGATTCGCCTGCTCGTCGCCAATGAACTCGTTCTTCTGCGGATCGTATTTCAGCGGGCGGTTGAGGAATGAGGTGATGCCGGCCGCATGGCAGGTGATGTGCGAGTAGCACGCCACGTCGGCGTTGGCCAGCGGCTTGCCGCGCGACTTGACGCAGTTGAGGAAATCGCGCACATGGAAGGTCGCCGGGTAGCCGCCGATCTCCTCGACCTTCCGGCCGGCCTGCAGCGCGGGGGAGCTGAGCACGAACTTGCCGCTGTCGCCGGTCTCGATCCAGCCCTGATCGCCTTCAAACCGCACGGGGCACGAACCGAGCGGCAGCCAGCCTTCGTTGCGCAGCACCAGCGTCACACCGTTGGCGTAACGGGCCACCATCGTGCCGTTCTCCGGCGGATCGTATTCCACCGGCGCCGTGTCGTCCGAGTTGTTCGCCCACTGGCAGAGATCGACGCAGTGCGAGCCCCACTCGAGCACGCCGCCGCCCACCAAGCCCCCCCCTTTCTCGAAGTTGAAGCCGTCGTTGAGAATCTCCTGGTTAAACGGCCGCCAGGCGGCCGGGCCGAGGTAGAGGTCCCAGTCCGCTTCTTCCCGCGGCGGTTCCGGTTCCGCGGGTTTCCAGCCGCTGCTGGCCGTGGCCATGCCGGCCGGATGGGCATAGATCGTGTGCAGTTTCCCCAGTTTGCCGGTGCGCGCCAGTTCACAGGCAAAGGCGAAGTGCGGCAGGTTGCGGCGCTGCGTGCCGGCCTGGAACACGCGTCCGGTGCGGCGCATGATCGCCGCCAGTTCCAGGCTCTCTTTGATGTTCTTGGTGCAGGGCTTCTCGCAGTAGATATCCTTGCCGGCGCGGGCTGCCAGGGCCGCCGCCGCCGCGTGCCAGTTGGGGCCCGTCGCGATCAGCACCGCGTCGATGTCGTCGCGCGCCAACAGGTCGCGCAGATCCCGATATGTGGCGCAGTCCTGATTGCCGTTCTTGTCATCGACCATCTTCTTGGCCGCTTCACGCCGGACCGCTTTGGCATCGGCGATGGCGACATACTGCACGTCGGGCTGCTGCAGGAAGCAATCGAGATCGTAAGTGCCCCGATTGCCAATGCCGATTCCCCCCATGACGATCCGCTCACTCGGTGCCACGGCACCGTCGCGTCCGAGGGCGGTGGCCGCAATCACCTGCGGCGCGATCAACAGCGTGCTGGCTTTGAGAGTCGTCTTGAGAAATCGACGGCGCCCGAGGCGGCGTACGGATTCGGACATCATGCATCTCCTATCAGGTTGACGGTCCAGGTTCCGACTTAGATCATGTTCCAGCCGTGTGCGCCGGAGGACTTCCCGACGGCACTCCGGAACACGGCACCGGCGTGATCCTGCGGTGAACCCCTATTCTCGCGGCCATCGTGGCACGGGCCAAGCGGGGGTCCCTGGTGCCTGGATGTTTTTCCGCCCGCTCACTACATTAGGTATGGATCGCGCGGCGCACGCAGACGACACGCACAGCAACGGATGGGAGGCCCGCCATGTCGATGCTCGTCAGACCGTTTCCGCTCTGGCCACTGCTGTGGCCACTACTCTGGATTACCGCGTCGCCCCCGCTGCCGGTATCCGGCCAGACGATACACGTGATCAATGTCGCCGACACGGCCGATCCGCAGGTGGGCCGTTCGTGCGAGGAGGACCTGGGCAACGTGTCCCAGATCCTGTTTTTCGGGTTTCCCGAGGGGATGCTGCGCGAGACCCGTCTGAGCGGCGCGGAGGTGACGGCGGAGAACATTCTGGCGGCGATCGAGCGAGCGCCGGTGCAGCCGCGCGACACGGTCGTTTTCTTCTGGAGCGGGCACGGCGGTTACGACACGCAGCGGCAGGCGCATTTTCTCCACATGCCCGGTGGCGGACCGCTGTGGCGCAGCACGCTGCGGGGGGCGCTCCAGAAGAAATCCGCGCGTCTGACCGTGCTGCTGACCGACAGCTGTGCGAACTATGTGGACACGATGGCGGGGTTGCAGCAGATGGCGCCGTCGTCGCCCGACCCGGATCGCGGCGTCGCGCCGCTGTTCGACGCCCTGTTTCTGCGCCCCCGCGGCGTCGTCGACATCAACGCCGCGGCCCCCGGCGAGTTCGCGCTGGGGCTGCCGGGAGGCGGGCTGTTCGGCATGCTGCTGGCCAGCTCGGCGCTGTACGAAGAGCCGCCCGAAAACAGCGCTCGCCCGGTCAATGAGTACATGGTAGGGTACCTGTGGGCCAACATGGAACGCCGGACCACCTGGCAGGAAATGCTCAACCAGATGCAGCCGGTCGCGCAGAAGCTGTTCACCACGATCCGTCCCGAGGGGATCGAGCATCCCGGAGGCCGACGTCAGACGACGCAGACGATCACCGCGTTTGCGCTGCCCCAGGAATCACCCGCGGCCGACGCGCGGGGCAGCCGCTTCGGTGTCATGGCCGTCGACAACGGCGGGGACGGCGTGCGCGTCACCAGCGTCCGCAGCGGTTATCCTGGCAGGCGGGTGGTGGTGATCGAGACCGGCGAAGTGCTGGCGCTGCAGCCGGGCGACGTCATCCTGGACGTCAACGGTCAGGCCATCCGCGGCCTGCAGGACTACGTCGACACGGTACGCAGCTCGCCGCAGACGATGGACTTGACGGTCCGCAACGTCAACAACGGCGAGCAACTCCGGTTGCGGACCCGATTGATGTATTGACCGAATACCGATGCAATA
>DAISIS010000396.1:0-5382 GCA_036821925.1 Pirellulaceae bacterium | reverse complement strand
GGGGCAGCTGGGCCAGTGGGAGGAAGCCTTCAACTCCGACCGGAAGCTCGGGCCGGAGCGGTATGCGTTCGACGCCCCACCGCCGGTGACGGCGGACGCACAGGGGGTCTACCCGGTCGCGGTGCCCGGTGTGACGCCCGCCTCCTGACCACATGCACACCGGCCGGGCAGCGGCCCGGCGAGCGCCCCGCACGGGCCGCACGCCCTGCACGGGCCGATCGGGGCGTCCGGCGGGAGACTGCGGACGTCCGTCGCCGGCTCGTGCGTTACTGCTTCGCGCTCATCCGGTGGGCGATGCAGAAGGCCATTTCCAGCGCCTGTTCGTAGTTCAGGCGCGGATCGACGTCGCTCAGATAGGCCTGGGCCAGATCCGCCTCCGTCAACCCGCGTGCTCCGCCCAGACACTCGGTCACGTTGTCGCCGGTGAGCTCGAAGTGCACGCCCCCCAGGATCGAGCCGGCGTGTTCGTGAATTTCGAAGGCCAGACTCAGCTCGCGCAGGATCTCGTCGAAGCTGCGCGTCTTGAGTCCCGAGCGGGTGACGACGGTGTTGCCGTGCATCGGGTCGCAGCACCACAGCACCTGATGGCCGTGGCGGCGGACCGCGTCGATCAGCGGGGGCAGGCACTGTTCGATCTTCCCGGCGCCGAAGCGGTGGATCAGCGTCAGCCGTCCCGGCTCGTTGCTCGGGTTGAGCACGCTGATCAAGTCAGGCAGTTCCTCGGGAGTCATCGCCGGCCCCACCTTCACTCCGATCGGGTTGGCGATGCCGCGGAAGTATTCGACGTGCGCCCCGTCGATGGCGCGCGTCCGATCGCCGATCCAGGGGTAATGCGTGGAGAGGTTATACCAGTGCGGGCGGCGCGGCACCTGCCGCGTCTGCGCCTGTTCGTAAGCCAGGTGCAAGCCGTCGTGGCTGGTGTAGAAGTCCGCGCGGGTCAGTTCGTCCAGCCGGCGGCCGGCAATCGCTTCCAGGAAGTAGACCGACCGGCCGATCGAACGCACGATCCGGCGGTAGTCGTCCGAATGGCTCGCGTGGTTGACGAAGTCCAGGTTCCACTGTTCGGGATGGTGGATATCGGCGAATCCGCCGTCGACCAGGCCGCGGATGAAATTGATCGTCAGCGCCGCGCGCTCGTATCCGCGCAACAACAGTCGCGGATCCGGTGTACGATCCTCGGCCGTGAATTTCGGCCGGTTGATGAGGTTGCCGCGATAGCTCAGCAGCGTCACGCCGTCGCGTGTTTCCGTTTCAACCGAGCGGGGTTTGGCGTACTGGCCGGCCATGCGTCCGACACGGATGATTGGCTTGCGCGAGCCGTAGACCAGCACCATGCTCATCTTCAACAGGATCTTGAGCTTGTTGGCGATGATGGACGAACGGCACTCCTCAAACGTCTCGGCACAGTCGCCGCCCTGCAGCAGGAACCGCTCCCCCCGCGCCGCCTCGGCCAGCTGGGCCTTGAGCCTTTCGACTTCCCAACTCGTGACCAGCGGTGGCAGCCGCGACAGCTCGGAGAGCACCTGGTCGAAGGCCGCGCGATCCGGGTACTCAACAGGCTGCGAGATGGGCTTTGTCTGCCAGGAACTGGGGGACCAGTCACTCTGCATCGTGGGAACTCCCAGGGCCGGCACTGCGGGGAACCGTGGGCCACGTCGCACGCCCCCGGGTCCAACGCCGCTGCCCAGACAACTTCGACTTGCACGTCACTCTACTCTACTACTATTACCGCACCGCCGAGTCGCTGGTTCCAGACCGGGACGGCGCAGCGATAGCTGGCGGGTCTATTACGGTAATCTGCCACCGCCGGTTCCGCAACGGTTCGTCCCAGCCACTGCCACCCCAGCCCGTGCACCAGACGAGCCGCCGGGTCGGGGCGGCCCCGGCGCGCAGCGTCCGCTGCGATTCCCGCTGGATACTCGGCGCGCCGGCACCATGGTACGATGTGTGCGATCCAGGAAGTGCGACCCCGGCGTGAGATCAAGGCTCCGCAAACGTGCCAATCCAGGCCAGACCGGTGGAGAAGTGGAGAAACAGTACGATGCGCCCAACAGACCGATGCGTGCCAGACACCCGGACGTGTTTCCGTTTCTACCCGCGGCCAGCGCGTTGGGCGGTGCCCCTCTGGGTTGCCGTCACACTCATGGCGGGCCCGCTGCCGGCCCAGGACGCTCCGGTGGTCGGCACGCAGGTCAACCGCATGGTGGAGATCGCGTTCACGGCCACCCGGGATCATGAGGACGCGTTCCACGCGGTGACTCTCGACGTGCTGTTCGAGACCCCGCAGGGCACGACGCTGCGGGTCCCGGCCTTCTGGGCCGGAGGCCGCGTGTGGAAAGTCCGTTACGCGTCACCCCTGCTCGGCACGCATCGCTGGCGCAGCGAATGCTCCGTGACGACAGACCCGGGCCTGCACGCAGCGGCCGGCACCGTGGTTGTCGAGCCGTACCACGGCGCGAATCCGCTCTTCCTCCACGGCCCGCTGCGGGTGGCGGAAGACCGGCGGCATTTCCAGCACCTGGATCAGACGCCGTTCTTCTGGCTGGGCGATACCTGGTGGATGGGGCTCTGCCAGCGACTCCACTGGCCGGACGAGTTCCAGCAGCTGGCAGCCGACCGCAAGGCCAAGGGCTTCAACGTCGTCCAGATCGTGGCCGGTCTGTATCCCGACATGCCGGCCTTCGACCCGCGCGGGACCAACGAGGCCGGGTTCCCGTGGGAACCGGACTACGCCCGCATCCGTCCCGAGTACTTTGACCGGGCCGACGAGCGTCTCCTGTACCTGGTGGACCAGGGTTTCGTGCCGTGCATCGTCGGCGCCTGGGGCTACCATCTGCCGTGGCTCGGTACGGAGCGCATGCAGCAGCACTGGCGGTATCTGATCGCCCGCTACGCCGCCCTGCCGGTCGTCTGGTGCGCGGCGGGGGAGGGGACGATGCCCTTCTACGGCTCGCCACGCGCGCAGGAAGAGGCGGCGCTGCAGAAAACCGGCTGGACCGAAGTCGTGCGTTACATCCGGGCCACCGATCCGTTCGGCCGACTCGTGACCATCCACCCCTCGCAATCCGCCCGGGAGACGATCACCGACGCTGCGTTGCTCGATTTCGATATGCACCAGACCGGGCACCAGCCGGAGAGCGGGATTGGCAACCTGGCCCGCCAGATCCGCGCGGCCTACGAGGCGGCGCCGGCGATGCCAGTGATCAGCGGCGAGTCCAGCTACGAAGGACTTGATCTGACCGAATGGGGAGGCAGCCTGCTGACGGGCACCGCCGCCCGGCAGATGTTCTGGGTCAGCCTGATGCACAACGGCGCGGCGGGAGGCACGTACGGCGCCAACGGCATCTGGCAGGTGAATCGCCGTGACGTACCGTACGGTCCGTCCCCACACGGACGCAGCTGGGGGAGCATCCCTTGGGATGACGCGATGCACCAGCCGGGCTCCCGCCAGGTGGGCCTGGCGAAACAGCTTCTGGCCCGGTATCCGTGGCAGCGTCTGGAGCCGCTGCCAGACACGGTGGCGTGGGCCGACGCGCCGGCCGGCGGGGACGACGTGCGGCCGTGCGCCGCCGGAATCGGCACGCAGCTGCGGATCGTCTACGTGCCCCAGGCACGCGCCGTCACCGTCACCCAGCTCGCGGCCGAGACGGCCTACACGCTCCGGCTGTGTGACCCCGTGGAAGGCGGGCAACAGTCGCCGGGCAGCGTCACGACCGACCCGTCGGGCGTGTGGCGCTGCGCGCCCCCGAACTCCGATCACGACTGGGTGCTCATCCTGCAGACGACCGGCACGGAGTGATGCCGCCGGGGGCGGTCAGTCGACGCGCATCGCCTTGAGTGTATCGCTCTCGTACGCCCGCAAGCTGAACTCGGCGAGCAACGCCCGATCGGCCACGGTGTACGCCAGGTCGCCCTGGAGCGTCTCGATGTTCGCATCGATTTCCGACTTCACCCGCATGCCGATGACCAGCAGTTGGATCCGCTCGTCGTCCAGGGCGAAGCGGATGGCCGCCGCCGGCAGCTGCTCGGCGCGCGACGCATCGAAGTCCGGCACCACCCGGGCCGAGCCGGCACCGAGCATACCGGCCGCGATGACTTTCATGGCGATGATGCCCATGCCGAGGTCGTGGGCCTGGGCCAGGCACTGGTTGCGCAGCTCCGTCATGCGCGCCGTGTACAGCTGCCGATCGCCCCGCGGAATGTAACCGTACGACAGCATGCACAGCTCAAACCCGCCTGTGGCGATCAGGGCCAGGGCTTTGTCGTAGTAGGAGTGGGCCGACAATCCCAGGAGCTTCACGAGCCCCTCGTCGCGCAACTTGATCAGCTCCGCGTGGATGCGCAGCGCCCGCTCGACCGTCATCTGCTCCAGCCCGGGTGTGCCGTGGATCAGAACGGCGTCGAGGTAGTCGGTGCGGAGATCTCGGAGCGATTTCTCGACGGCACCACGCACCTCGTCCGGCTCCGTGGTCTCGACCTTGGAGATCAAGAAGACGTCATCGCGCACGTCCTGCAGCGCGGCGCCCAGCACCTCCTGACTGTCCATGTAATTGTCGGCGGTGTCATAACAGCGGATGCCCCGATCGTACGCATACCGCACCAGTTGAATGCGGTCTTCGGTCGAGAGCGGATTGCCCCATTCTCGCGGCAGTGCCGCGCCGCCGTAGGCCAGGATCGGCAACTCGGGGCCGGTCTTGCCGAGCCGGCGGAGCAGCAGCGGTGCAGGGGCGGGCGGAGCCGCCGCTGCGGTCGGCCAGCCCGCCGCGATCGTGGCGCTCCCGGCCACCGTCGCGATGCTTGCGCGGAGAAAACTCCGTCGTCCAATCGTATCCAGAACGCGCGGTTCGCAGTGACTCATCACGGAGTACTCCTGTGCGGCGGAATTGGATCAGGCCAGCGAGTTCAGCCGGTACCGACAGATTATCACTCCGCGGCCCGGGACACCAGTAACGAACAAGAATGCCCCAGGAAGGCGCACCGCGCACCATGCGGCGCGGCGCCCCCGCCCACACGGCAGCCGTTGACACGCTTGCCTTGGGCGCAGAACAATGGACATCGCCTCGTGCCCTCCGGCAGACAGACACGGCAGGATAATCGGCGCGCCGTGCGGTGGAAGCGGGTGCCCGCATCAACAGGAGGTGAGCGCAGATGGAACAAGCCTGGTACCAGCTCAGCGCGGAGGCGGCCTGCCGCCAACTGGAGACCGATCCCTCACAAGGGCTCACCGCCGAGCAGGCTGCGGCACGCCGCACGCAATACGGCCCCAACGAACTGGTGGAACGGGTCGGCCGCACCCCCTGGCGCATCCTCTGGGAACAGCTCTCCGGCGTCATGACCGTCATCCTGGTGGTCGCCGCCGTGATCTCCCTGTTTCTGCAGGAG
>DAISIS010000395.1:0-5401 GCA_036821925.1 Pirellulaceae bacterium | reverse complement strand
CAGGCATACCAGGGGCCATGCCGGCACCCATGCCCATGCCCGGCAGCTGCGTTGGGAGTCCCGCAGGTCAGTGTCTGCCCGTGGTGAAGCGTCTTTCGCGCGTCGGGCGGCGCCCAACCCGCGCGCCCCGCCAGACCCCATCCAATACGGATAGCTGTCTGGGGGCGGTGCGGCTCCAGGCATGCCGCCCATGCCTCCTCCCTCGCCGGCCAGACCACCTGCTGCCACCGGTTGCTTTGCCCGGCTGAGGTGCGGGTGGTCATCGGGAACGCGTCCGAAGCTCCTGGTCTGAGAAGACGCCTCGGACGCTGGCTGTCCCTGCACCAGCGTACGGCCCGAGTTGTGGGATTCGCTCAGCGGCCCATTGCGTCGCATTTCGTCGGTGTAAAGGTGCGGCTCCGCCAACGCTCCCTGCGGCACCGGTTCGGACACGGTGGAAAGTCCCAGTGATTCTTCCGACATGGCGGTGTCGGGCACGGCCTGGGATTCAGACCCTGTTGGCGCCTGCGCGATGTGCCGGGCGACATACTGAGGGAGCCACAGCATGGCCAGTACCGAGGCGGCCAACGCTGCCGCCACACCCAGGCTGACGCGCCAGGTGCGCTGCCGGCGGGGCGCGCCGGCCACCGGCGCAGCGGGTGCAGTCGTGCCAGGGTCTTCGTTCGCCTCTCTCTCGCCGGACAACATGCGTCGTTCCGCTTGCCGCATGATCCGTTCGGCGAAACTCTCCGGAGGCTCCGCCACCGGCATGGCCTGGAGTGTGGCTCGCAGCGCGCGCAGCTCGTCGCACAGGCGTCGCAGGTCCGCATTCTCCCGCAGCTGCGCCTCGACGCACTCCTGCTCTTGGGCGGTCAATTCACCGTCCAGGTAGGCGCTGATCAGTTCGTCGGAGAATGGCGCTGTCATCGCTCGGTCACGTTTCCCTGTAGCACTTCTTTCAGCTGCTCACGCACCTGCAGCCGCGCTCGATGCAGTCGACTGCGCACGGTGCCCAGCGGCAGGTCGAGAATCTCGGCAATCGTCTCGTAATCACACCCTTCCATTTCGCGCAGCACGAGCACCGCGCGGTGGTCTTCGTGCAGCGCGTCGATGGCCGCCCGCACCAGCCGCACCCGCTCGGCCCGCACCAGCTGCTCACTCGGGCCCTCCCCCGCGGCCTCCGGCTCCTCCCCCGTGCGCTGGCGGTGCTGCTCCATCGACACCTCCGGCCGCTGCCGCCGCCGCCGACTGACCGACACATTGAACGCGATCCGATAGAGCCAAGTGTAGAACGCACTGCGGCCCTGGAACGAGTCCAATTTCACAAATGCCTGGACAAAGGCCTCCTGGGCCACGTCCTCGGCCTCCTCCCGGGAGCCCACGACGTGCCAGAGGGTGTTGAACAGCCGGCCCTGGTATTTCCGGACCAGCTCGCCAAACGCCCCTCGGTCACCCGCCAGGGTCTGCTCGATCAATTGAGCGTCGTCGTTCACAGCCGCTCCAATAGTTCCGACGTCTTGCCCGCTCCATAAGTTCCGTCGGCGCCCGGTTTCGGGCGAGAAGTGCCCCGACGGGGTCCCATCATCCTGACCAGCACACTGCTTGTCAATTTGACGCTCCGGCCCACTCCTGGGCCAGACCGGGTGCCGGCCCTGTCTTTTTGGGGGGGCGTCGGTGCATTCTGGCCGGCCGGACGGTCGTGGTGCCTGACTGGTCATTCGGTCAGGGGCAGTCCACTGCCTTTCGGACGGGACAGGATGAAACACCACAGCGCCACCACGGCGGCCAGCAGCAGGCCGCTGATCATCTGCGATATCGTCCAGCGAAAGTCGGTTGCCAGGATGCTCGATTCGTCCGTCCGGATGGTTTCGAGCAGCAGGCGAGTCACGGGGTAGATGGTGATCATCAGCGCAAAGACCTCGCCGTCGCGCCGGCGCAGCGGGTAATACGCCCAGAGGAACAGGCAGAGCAACGCCGCGTTGACCGAGCTCAGGATCTGCGCCGGGTACACCGGCCGGCTGCGACCGGGCAGTTCGTCGAATTGCCAGGTAGCGGTCGGCCCACCTTGCGTGTGAATCGACACCGTGGCGTCTGGAACCGGTGTGCCGCTGCGCATCAGATTGAACTGCTGCTCGCTGGGTAGCTCGAGCCCTGTGATGATCTGGCCGGCCTGCAACCGCTGGCGATCCGCCATACCTCCGGGGACTACCTCCCGAATGACCAGGTTACCGCTGTGGGCATCCTCTTGCACCCGCATGTCCACCAGCGCGCCGTGATCCAGCTGGTACATATAGGGTGGGCTGCCCGGTGGAAAAGTGATGCCCAGCCTGCTGTCCCCACATTCCCCTCCCCAGCAGCATCCGTTCATGAGGCAGCCGATGCGCCCGAAGGCCAGGCCGATCATCAGTCCCGGTGCCAGGAGATCGGCCATGGCCAGCAGTGGCAGGCGATGCCGGGCGACGAAGCCGACACTGGCCAGGGCGGCCCCGATGAAACTGCCGTAGACCACCAGTCCGCCATCGGTGAGGTTGACGACCTTGAGCAGCGTCTCACCCCATGTCGGGCAGGCAAACTGTTCCCATTTCTGGAGCACATAGAAGGTGCGCGCTCCCACAAAACCGGCGACGATGATCCAGAAGCAGAGTGCAAACACCAGGTCCGGATGGACGCCCATCCGCCGCCCCTGCTGCAGCGACAGCGCGATGCCGGCGGTAATCCCCAGCAGCACCATGACCCCGTAGGCGCGAATCGGGATTCCCAGCGGCGTACCTGCGGGGCCCGGCTGTTCCAACAGCGGAGCGATCCCGCCTACGACCACGGCCAACAGCAGCAGCACCGGGAGATCGGCCCAGTCGACGCGGCTCCAGCCGTCGCGGAAGCAGCGATAGCCGAAGACCACCAGGCCCATCAGCAGCGCGAGCATCAGCAGCCAGCCGGGGCCGAAGACCGGGATATTCCACCACGGATCAGCATGCGGGATGTAGAACAGTGTCGATCGCACGGTCAGCCTTTGCCCAGTTGCCGGTTGTCTATCAGTCGCGTGCCGCCCACAAAGGCCGCGACCAGCGCCATCGTGCCGTCCGGCACCGGGTCGACGTCGGTCAGCGTCAGCGGGTCGACCAGGGCGACGTAATCCACACGCTGGATGCCAGCTGCGGTCAGGACGGCGCGCATCGCGCTGTGGATCGTCGCCGCGCACCGCTCGCCGTCGCGTACCAGCTCCTCCGCGCGCGCCAGACTGCGGGAGATGGCCACCGCCTGCTGACGCTCCGTGGCGCTGAGATACCGATTCCGCGAACTCAGGGCCAGCCCATCCGGCTCCCGCACCGTCGGGCAGATGACGACGCGGATCGGCACATCCAGGTCCGCGGCCATGGCCTGAATCACGCGCGCCTGCTGGTAGTCCTTCTGGCCGAAGAACGCGACGTCCGCCGGAATCAGGTGAAACAGCTTCAGGACAATGGTCGCCACGCCGCGGAAGTGGCCCGGGCGGCAGCGCCCCTCGAGCGGTTGCGCGACGTCGGGCGGTTCGACATACGTCGAAAACCCCGCCCGGTAGATCTGGTCGGCCGCCGGCGCGAAGACGAGGTCCGCCTGTTCGCGTCCCAGCATCTGCAGGTCCGCTTCCAGCGTGCGCGGATACCGCGCAAAGTCCTCGGTCGGACCGAACTGCGTCGGGTTCACGAAGATCGTCACCACCGTCAGATCGCACGCCGCCACCGACGCCCGCACCAGGCTCAGGTGGCCTGCATGCAACGCGCCCATGGTGGGGACCAGGCCGATGACCTTCCCGTCGGTGCGCGCCTTGCGCAGCACCTGACTCAAGGCCGCCGAATCAGTGACAACTCGTGGTGAATCCGGTCGTCCTCTGGATGCACTGCTGGTCATGGGAGCAATCCGTCAGCTGCTGTCTCTCCTGTGTCCCGCTTATTGTCTCTCATTCAGCGCATCGCGTCCATGGCAGCCGTCAGTTCGGTCACGGCCAGCTGCAGATCGCCGGCCGCGACGCGCAGGACCGGACCTTGGTTGGGACACGCTGTCTGGTGTGCCAGCGCGCGCATCAGCGCAGCATGCCGCTGGGGCGGCAGGGGCGGAACTGCGGTGCCGGCCGGCACGTCCGCCGGTGCCTGGACGCCCGCCGCCCGCGCTGGTGTGAGTGTGTCCAGGAGCAGCACGCAATGTGGCAGCGGTGATTGCTGCACCGCCTCCCGGCACGCTTGTTCCACCTGCTGACGCGCCGCTTCCTCCAGCCAGGCCCGCGCGACAGCCAGCGACTGGGGTAACCAGTAACTGCACACATGCCAACCGGCTGCCGCCCCTGGAGTGCCCTGCGCCAGACGCGTCAGCTGTTCCCGGCGGGCGGCGATGAGCGCCAATTCCTGCGCGCTGGACCAGCCCTCCCGCTCGCCCGCCGACCCCCGCACCGGCCGGGGATCCGGCAGCAGCTCGGCGCCGGAGAGCTGCGCCGCGGTCGCCGCCAGCTCGGCCGTCTGCTGCCGGTCGACACCTGCGATTGCCACGTAATGGGGGGACTCGTCCAGCCGCTGCAGCAGCCGGGCAATGGTCCAGCCGGTCGGCGGGTGGATCATGTCGGCGGCCACTTCGCAGGCCGGGGCAAGCACGAACCTGCGCAGCGCCATGCGCGGGTGCGGCAGCACCAGCTCGTCGGTCTCCTCGACGCATCCGTTGTATAAAAGAACATCGATGTCAATGACGCGCGGGCCCCAGCGCTGCCGGCGCACGCGGCCGAGCTGCTGTTCCACGCTGCGGGTGACCGCTAGCAGTTGTGGTGGGGTCAGCGACGTGGTGATCCGCAGCGCTGCATTGAGATAGGGCGTCTGGCCCTGCGGGCCGCCGACGGGCGGTGTGGTATGGAACGAGCTGCAGCGCGCCCGGCGGATCTGCGCATGACTGCCCAGCAGCGCACAGGCCCGTTCGAGCTGCGCGGCGCGATCGCCGAGATTCGAGCCGAGACCGAGCAGGCAATCTGCCATGGTGACTGCCACAGCGTGAGAAGACTATTGATCGGACGACGCAGGTAGCTCGCGCACACACAGGCTGACCTGCTGCGGTCGCGGATGCCGCACGCTCGCACCGCCGCCGCACGCGCACTGCGTGCCGCTGCGCGAAGAACGTGCATTCGTGCCGCTGCGCGAAAAAAAACGGGCGGCACGAGACCGAATCCAATCGTCTCGTACCGCCACATGCATCGCTGCCGCATTCCATGCGATGGATGCTACGAAGAAGAAACGGGGGGGACCTCCGAACCACGACCAAGGCCGCCGACAGTCGCTCCGATCAATCGCCGCCCCCCAGATATGCCTCCCTGTAGTAGCACGAACACCGATGCGCAAAATACACTATAGGTAGTCGTTACTGCACTACAATTCCGAGAAGCCAAGCGTTCCCGTCTGCTTCGATC
>DAISIS010000394.1:0-5402 GCA_036821925.1 Pirellulaceae bacterium | reverse complement strand
TCGGCGCCTGCACGTGCGCCAGCGGCAGCCACGTGTGCAGTGGAAAGAGCGGCACCTTGATCGCAAACCCGGCGAACAGGCCCGCAAAGACCGCCAGCTGCCACGACGCCGGCTGCAGCGGATGCGCCTGCAGCGACGCGGTCAACTCCGGTATCGAAAAGGTCAGCCGCCCCGTGTGCTGCGCAACCCAGAGCACCACGGCCAGCAGCGACAGAAACGTCAGCAGACTGCCGGCCAGCGTGTACACGAAAAACTTCCGCGCCGCATACTGCCGCTGCTCACTCCCCCAGATCCCGATCAAGAAGAACAGCGGGATAAGCGTGAACTCGAAACAGATGTAGAACAGGATGATGTCCCGCGCCGCAAAGACGCCCAGACAACCGGCCTCCAGCAGCAGCAGCATCGCGTAAAACAGCGGCTCGTCCCGGTCGATCGACTCCCAGCTCACCAGCACCGCGGTGCACATCAACAGCGACGAGAGCGCAAAGAGCCACAGCCCGAGCCCATCCAGCCCGACGCTCAACCGGATGTCCCACGGTGCATCCGCCCCAAACCAGGCCCACGTCGTCACCCCAAACCCGTCCCCCACCACCCCGTCCGCCGGGAACCGGGCCACGAGCACACAGGTCAGGGCGAACGTCACCAGGGTCCCCCCCAGCGCCGTGCGCCGCACCACGCTCCGCCCCAGGCGCGACAGCCCGCACAGCAATCCGGCGCCGACGAGCGGCACGAGAATCGTGCTGACCAGGAGGTGACCTGTTGTCATCGTCCGCTATCCCCGTTTACCACGCTCCGCAACCTGCCATGATCGCCGCCAACCAGGCGCCGACGCGGCTCACCAGCTGCTGGTCAACGAGCACCAGCAACACGAGCCCGCCCAGGATCGCGGCGAGCGCATAGAACTGTACCAGCCCCGTCTGCGTGGACCGCAGCAGCGTCCCCAGATGTGCGGGAAGCCGCCCCAGCGCATTGACAATCCCGTCCACGAAGACATCGTCCAACACGCTGCACAGCCACGCCATGCCGCGCAGCGGCTGCACCACCAGCCCCCGGTACAACTCGTCCAGGAAGAACTTCCCGTACGACAGGCGATAGGGGGACATGAATCGGCCCAGCAACAACGGGACGGAGAGGATCAGGGCCAGCAGCAGCACCAGTTCCACCAGCAGGTGCACCAGCCATCCCAGCCGCATACGCTCCACCCACTGATTCCACCTGCGGACCCCAGGACGCTGCGCCAGTCGCAGCAGGTTCGCCCGATCACCGGCCGGCGCCCACCCTTCCAGGTCCAGCACCGCCCGCAGCCGGCGGACGGTCCGGCGGTCACCCAGGTACAACCACGAGGCGCACGCCACACCGGCGACCGCCACCAGCAGACTGACCGCCGCAATGTCGACGTGGAACGCGCCCAGCGCTTCCGTGCCGGCGACTGCGCCGGTCAGGGATGGCGTGCCCGCCAGCAGCGCGGCAAACGGATGGGTCCCATTCCGGTAGCTCTGATCCAACACCATCCCGGCCACGGCGGCACACCCGGCCAGGATCAGCAGCGGCCACACCATCAGACCAGGAGACTCGTGCGCCCGCCCCCCCGCCTCCGCCGGAATCCGCTGCGCTCCGAAGAAGGTCAGATACAGCATGCGGAACGTATAAACACTGGTCAGGAACGCCGTGATCAGCGCGGTGACGTACATCAGCCGGTAGGCCCACGCGCCGCGGGCCAGTTGGTCGGCCGACAATTCAGCCGCGCCGGCCGATCCGTGCGCGGGATCCGCGCCCGGCTCCGCCGCGCCCTGCCGCCGGGCCAACTCGTTTTCCAGCACCTCGACCCGCGCGTGGACCGAGGCGAGGATCGCATCCTTGCTCCAGAACCCCGAGAGCGGAGCGACACCGGACAAGGCCAGGCAGCCGATCAGGAACGTCCAGAACGTGCGCGGCAGCACGCGCCGCAGGCCACCAAACTGCCGCATGTCGATCACGTTCCCCATCGCGTGCATCACGCTCCCCGCCCCCAGGAACAACAGCGCTTTGAAGAACGCGTGCGTCACCAGATGGAACATGCCGGCGGAAATGCCGGCCAAGGTGCCGGTCCCCAGGCCCAGGAACATGTAACCCAACTGACTGATCGTGGAATAGGCCAGCACCCGTTTCAGGTCGAATTGGGTCAGCGCAATCAGGGCCGCCAGCAGCGCGGTGAAAGTGCCGATGGCCGCCACCACCAGCTGACCGTCCGGCGACGCGGTGAACAGCGGCGTGCAGCGTGCCACCATGTACACGCCCGCCGTCACCATCGTCGCCGCATGGATCAGAGCACTGACCGGCGTCGGACCTTCCATGGCGTCCGGCAACCACACGTGCAGCGGGAACTGGGCGCTCTTGCCGCACGCTCCCAGCAGCAGCAGCAGGCAGATCGCCAATCCGGTGCTGCCTCCCACGTACGCCCCGGTGGCGGTCCGCTGCGAGCCCAGCACACCCGGCACGATCTCCGCCGCCTCCCCTCCCCCGACAGACGATACGGCCGCGGCGACCGTGCCTCGGACCGGCGCCGGCGTGTCGTGGTAATTGAGCGTGCCGTAGGTCGTCCAGATCAGAAACACGCCCAGCATGAACCCGAAGTCCCCCACCCGGTTCACCAGGAACGCCTTCATTCCGGCCGCCGCCGCTGCTGGCTTCTCGTACCAGAAACCGATCAGCAGATAGCTGCACACGCCGACCGCTTCCCAGAAGACGAACAGCAGCAGGAAATTGCTGACGGACACGAGCATCGTCATCGAGAACACAAACAGCGCGATGTACGCGAAGAACCGCCAGTACCCCCGGTCCCCATGCATGTAGCCGACGGAGTAAATGGCCACGAGCAGCGAGACGAACGTCACCATGGCCAGCATGATGCCGGTCAGGGCGTCGAGTCGCAGGGTGATGTCCACCGCGAAGTCGCGCGCCCGGGGCGGGCCGCCGGCCAGCCGGGCGGAGTCGGCAGGTGTGGCCGTGCCCGGCGGGATGCCGATCCGGCTGTCGACCGGCTGCGGGCCGGGCTCACCAGCGTACGCGTCTGGCACCAGCGCCCAGGTCCAGTACGCTGCGACCCGTTCGTATCCGGACGGCTGCCGCCAGACGTGCCACAACAGGACGAGACTCGCCAGGCAGGATCCGACCAGCGCCGCCACGACGGGCCAGTGGCTGCGGGCGCGCAGGATCCGCGGACCCAGCGCGGCCACCAGCACGGCGGCGGCCAGAGGGAGTGCCGGCACGAGGATCATCAGGATGTTCAGAATTTCGTCCATGCCATGTCACACGTGGTTGCGGTACATCTGGGCCTGTTCGTCGACGGGCGGCTGCACGCCGGCCGGCGGCAGCGTCGGCCATGTGGCCGACGGCGCGCGTTCCTCTGGCACTTCACGGTCCACGTAGGCGGCCACGTTCGCTTCGCGCAGGTCTTGCCAAATGACCATATCCAGTTTGTTGCTGCGGCGGGCCAGCGCCAGAATCAGCGTCATGGCGATCGCCGCCTCGCAGGCGGCCACAGCGATGATGAACAGCACCAGGATCTGGCCCCCCCAGTCGTCCACGTAGCGCGCCCATGCCACCAGACTCACGGAGATCCCCTGTAACATCATCTCCGCGCACAGGAACAGCACAATCAGATTCCGGCGCACGAGGAACCCGACGAGGCCGATGGCAAACAGCAATCCGCCGACGAGCAGGTAATTGTGCAGCAGCGCGACTTCGTGGACTGCGTTCATGGTTCCATCCTCTCGGGTGGCGCTCCGGGCGACCGCCCCGACTGAATCATGATCGAGATGGCTCCGACCAGCGCCACCAGCAACAGCGCACCCGCCACTTCGATGCTCAACAAGTGCCTGCTGAAAAGCTCGCCGCCGAACCGCGCCATGTGCGCCGGGTGCAGCACGTCCAGCCGTTCCAGCGCCTGCGCCCGCGGCACCTCGGTGCGGGCGAATCGGTCGAGCGCGAGGGTCAGGATCCCCATCAGTACGGCCGCCACCAGCGCCGCTGCCGCTTTGCTGTACCACCGCCACGTGATCCGATCGTACGCCGCGCGACCTTCCGGCTGGGCCAGCATGATCACAAACAGGAACGTCACCAGGATGGCACCGGCGTACACCGCCACCGTCGCGATGCTCAGGAACTGCGCCCCGTCAAACAACAGCAGCGACGCCGTGCCGAGCAGCGATAGGCCGAACCAGAGCGCCGTGTACACCGGCTTGGTCGTCGCAATCGCCGCCACCGCCGCGCCGACCGTCACCGCCGCCAGGACCCAGAACACCGCTTGAGCCGTCCAGGAGGCCAGCGGCAGGAGCCCCCCCACCAGCACCAGCAGCAGGCTGAGCAGGCCCAGCAGGGTGCCCGCCCACCGCCGCCGCGGCGTCGTCGCCGGCAGCAGCAGGCACAGCGCCACCACGCCCAACAGCAACACCGCGCACAGCGCTCCGTTCGCCCCGTTCATGCCGTCTCTCCCGCATCCGCTGACCGCATCGGCTCCCGGTCCTTCGTCGCGTCGTACACGCTCAACAGCTTCTCCTTGTCATACACCATTTCTTCCCGGCTGCACCCCGTCAGGTTATACAGGCTCGTCAACTCGATCGCATCCACCGGACAGGCCTCTTCGCACATCCCGCAGTAGATACAGCGCAGCTCGTCAATCACGAAGCTCGCCGGATACTTCTCGCGGTCCGGCCAGGGACTCTCCGCCGCCACAATGTCGATGCAGTGGGCCGGGCACGCCGTCGCACACAGGAAACAGGCCACACACTTCACCCGCCCCTGCGCATCCCGGTTCAGTCGATGCACGCCCCGGTAGATCAACGGATTGTCGATCTGCGGCTCTTCCTCCGGATAACTCACCGTGACCGTCTTGCCGGTCAGCGCGGCGGTCAGGTGCCGCAGCGTGGTCGTCAGGCCGTGCGTCACCAGCGGCAGGTAGAGCTTTTCGGCCAGCCCCAAGGGAGGCACGTCGAGCCACTTGACCTGCGGATCATCTGCTTTCATCCTGTCTGCTCCTCGGACTCTGCGAAGCGGCACCCCCGATTGCCCGCCACACCGGGCGCCGCGACGGCCAGCAGGACCACAGCGATCGCGCAGACGCCCCACGCGGCAGCGGCCAGCAGCGCCGTCCAGAACGGACCCTCCAGACGCCATGCCCAGCGCACCTGCTCCAGCACCGCGACGGCCAGAAAATTGACCATGCCCAGCGGCAGCATGACCTTCCAGGCCAGCGCCATCAACTGGTCGTAGCGGAACCGCGGCCAGCTCCAGCGCACCAGCATGAAGACGACGATCACCAGGAACACCTTGCCCACCAGCACCACCACCCGTGCCAGGGCGCCGAACCACCCCACCTCGTCGGTCGACCCGGTCAGCCCGCCAGGCAGATGCCAGCCCCCCAG
>DAISIS010000393.1:0-5410 GCA_036821925.1 Pirellulaceae bacterium | reverse complement strand
TCGGCCAGCTGCTGGAACTCCAGCGGCGTGACCGCCACGTCGGCCGGCAGCCGGAACTCCAGCGCGGCCACATCCATCTCCGCATGCCGCTTCCAGCGCGGTGTGCCGCGCTCGCGGATCGTAATCGACACCTCCTTGCGCGCGTACGTCCCGTCGGCTGCTAGCGTGCGGAGCACCAGCTGACACTCGGAATCCGGCATCTCCTCGAAGACGTGCGCCGCCGTGACGAGGATGACCGACGCACTGTCGGCTCGGTCCGGCAGCGCGACCACGAAGCCGGTCCCGGCCGTCCGCCCGTTGGTGATTCGGAACACGGCTCCCAGCGCCCGTTCCAGCACCTCGTTGGCGCGGGCGGTCCCCTCCAGCGTCACCGCCAGCAGCAGCGCCGCACACAGCAGACGACACGTGTCCCAGCGCCACACGCGTTGCCGCAACCACAACCACATCCCGTCATTCATCGTCCGGCCATTCCCTCGTCGTAGCAGAATCCGTCATCGTCATGCACTCCAGCGCTGGGGCACCGCTGGACAGGAGCCGAGTCCAGGCAGAATGCGCCCTGCCTGACCTCGCGATCCGACTGCGACTGCAACCGGCACCGACGGTCCCACTATACCGCGATCGAATTGGGAGCACCATGCGCAGCCGGAGGAGAATGAGTTGCAGGAGTGCGGCAGCGTGGCGCGGGGGAGTCCGCTGCGCACAGGCCGGGCAGGAAATGCGGTTCTCCCTTGTTTACACCGGCGCGTCACCTGGACAGAATCAGCCCATGCGTGCGGCGGGAGATGAACGCCGACTCGGTTCCAGTACGGGAGCAGCCACATGGACCGGCTCTGCCAGCGTCGTATGCTCACTCGGGCATGTCCTTCTCGCTCACCATCAACCGGTCAGGGGTGCGGCGCAGCGCGTCTCGTGCTGTGGACCGCGCTGTTGCTGCTGCAGCTCTGCGGGCCGCACTCAAGCGCGGCCGGTCCGGCGTTCGAGGCGGACCCGGACGCCATGATCGTAACGCGGCGGTGGGCCGCGGCCCGCTTCCAGGGGTGCGCGGATGTGCCGCCCCCCACGCCGGGTCTGATCGTGTCGGCCAACTATGGAGCGGTGCAGAAGGACGGTCGCGGCGACCGGCCGCTCCGCATCGGCCCGGCGCGTTGTCAGCGCGGGTTGTACTGCCATGCCCCCAGCCGACTGACCGTCCGGCTGCCCCGTCCCGCCGCGACGCTGCAGGCGGTGATTGGCGTCGACACCAACGAACAGACCACAGGGGGACGCGGCAGCGTCGTGTTCTCGGTCGAGGCCAACGGGCAGGAGGTGTTCCGGTCCGAGCCGATGCGGGAAGGCATGCCCGGCGCTGCGGTCGAGGTAGATGTGCACGGCGCGCAGGAGTTGACGCTGATCGTCAGCGACGCCGGGGATGGGATCGCCTGCGACCAGGCGGATTGGGCCGACGCCCGGGTGGTGTGGTCCGACGCCGAGCCGCTCTGGCTGAGCGATCTGCCGCTGTTCGACGCCCGGGGGCCCGCGCCGGCGCTCGACCCGCCGTGTTCGTTCGTCTATGGCGGCAAGCCGTCGTCGGAGTTGTGGCCGCACTGGCCGGTCACACGCGAGTCGCGTCCCGTGGACAGTGCCCGCACGCAGCACACGCTGGTCTTCACCGATCCGGAGACGCAGCTTGCGGTGCGTTGTGAAGCGCTCGAGTACCACGATTTCCCGACCGTCGAATGGACGCTGTATTTCCACAACGGCGGTGCCGCCGACACGCCGATCCTCGCGGATATCCAACCGCTGGATGCCGTGTTCGAGCGCGGGCCGGGGAGCGAGTTCGTCGTGCATCATCAGCAGGGCGACCTGTGCACGCCGGACAGCTACGCCCCCGGCTCCGAAACGCTCGCGCCCCACGCGACCCGCCCCTTCGCGCCGTCCGGCGGCCGCCCGACGCAAGGGGGCTGGCCCTACTGGAACGTGCAGTGGGGGCGCAGCGGAGTGCTCGCTGCGCTCGGGTGGCCCGGGCAATGGGCCGCCCGGTTCGAGCGGGACGGCGGCGTGCAGCTGCGCGTGCGCGGCGGGCAGGAGCTGACACACTTCACGCTGCACTCCGGCGAAACAGTACGCACGCCGCTGGTGGTGCTGCAGTTCTACGACGGCGACCGCGTGCAGGCCCAGAACGTCTGGCGCCGCTGGATGCGCGCGCACAACCTGCCGCGCACGGCCGAGGGGTGCCCCGTGCAGCCAATGCTCACGTCGTGCAGCGGAGGATTCTACCCGGGGCTCAAGTGCGACGAGGCCGGCGAGCTGCAGTTCCTCGAGACCCTCACCCAGCAAGGAGTGCAACTGGACTACTGGTGGATGGACGCCGGCTGGTACCCGTGCGAGGGGTGGCCGACGGTGGGCACGTGGGAGGTGGATGCCACACGGTTTCCCCGCGGCCTCCAGGCGATCAGCGCTGCGGCGCACGCGCGGCACGCCGGCTTGATCCTGTGGTTCGAACCGGAACGCGTCACCCCCAACACCTGGCTCTACGACACGCACCCCGAGTGGTGCCTCGGCCAGGACGGCGGCCAGAAACTGCTCAACCTGGGCTGCGCCGACGCCCGCACCTGGTTGACCGAGCACGTCGCGGCATTCATCGCCCGGGAAGGCATCGACCTGTATCGCCAGGACTTCAATATGGACCCCCTGCCCTACTGGCGCGCCGCCGATGCGCCGGATCGCCAGGGGATCACCGAGATCCGGCACGTCGAAGGATACCTGGCCTATTGGGATGCACTGCGGTGCCGCTTCCCCGGGCTGCTGATCGACTCGTGCGCATCGGGCGGACGACGGAATGACCTGGAGACGCTCCGCCGCGCGGTGCCGCTGCTGCGCAGCGATTATCAGTCGTTCGCCGGCGATCCGCGGTACGCGCCGGGCAACCAGTGCCACACGTACGGACTGTCCCTCTGGATTCCCTATTACGGGCAGGGGGTCTACTACAGCCAGGACCAGCTGATCTACGCGGCGCGCAGTCACTACTGCCCGGCATTTGGTTTCTGCGCGGACGTGCGCCAAGCCGGCATCGATTGGGAGTCCTTCCGGCGCGTGATCGATGACTGGCGCCAAGTGGCCCCCAACCTGCTGGGCGACTTCTACCCGCTCACACCATACAGCCTGGCCGACGATACGTGGATGGCCTGGCAGTTCAACCGCCCGGAACTGGGAGAAGGCGTCGTGCAGGCGTTCCGCCGCAGCGCCAGCATCTACCTGGCGGCCCGCCTGCCACTGCAAGGCCTCGAGCCCGACGCCTCGTACGCCTGCACCAACCTCGACGCTCCGGGCACCACCGTCATGACCGGACGCGAACTGGCCACCCGCGGACTGCCGGTGGAAATCGACCAGCAGCCGGGCGCCGTGGTGTTCCAATACAAGAAGGTGCGTCCCTAGCACCAGCGCCGTCTGATGGGCAGCGCGCCGGACGCCCAGCAAGTTCCGCTGCGCGCCGGGCAGAAGCAGTGGCCAGGAGCGGTGAAAGCAGCGCTGCAACAGGCCACAAACGCCGCTCCCGACTGCTTTCGACGATCGCGCCCGAGGTCGCGTTTGCGACCGGCAGCGATCTGTAAATCCGGCTCGAGCAAGCGCGCGAATAACGAAACCACGCGCCGAGAACAACCCGCGTCACCGCGAGGCCGGGCGATGGGGGCGCCCGGTGTGGTGATCCGCGAATGTCTTTTTTTGCCTGTCTTGTTCCGTGCGGCGTGCAAACCGCACAGAATCAATATCAATAGCGGTCGCGCCGGCCGCCACCACCCCGCGACGGACGCTCGGCACGCGGACGCGCCTCGTTGACCGTCAGCGCACGTCCGTCCAGATCCGTCCCGTTGAGCCCATTGATCGCGGCCTCAGCGCCGTCAGACATCTCGACAAACCCAAAACCACGCGAACGGCCCGTCTCGCGGTCCGTGACCACCGACGCCGACGACACCGTGCCGTACTCCTCAAACACCTCGCGCAACTTGTCCGAAGTCACACTGAAAGACAGATTCCCAACGTACAGATTCTTGCTCATGATCATCCTTTTGCGAGCCGGAAGGGCTCTCATAACAAACAACATTCCCACGACCACCCCGCGGTGATCTACCGGTGCGAAGGGAACTCAGCTCAAGTCGGTCGGCAGCGTCTTCACAGTCGTGTCGATCAGCTCCCCAACAGTCTTTCGGAACGACTCCTAGTCAAGCCGACCAACCCGACTCTCGAACGATGCCAGTCTGAGATCTTGAACGCTGTGAGAATTGGTGACTCAAAGCAGAAGATCCGAACGGATCAGTCGAGAGGTGGGGCACTCGCGCGTGCTCGCTTCAATACCAGGCAGGGAAATACTCAACGAACGCACCAGTATACCACGCAGTGGGTGGCCCGCTAGGCCCGTTAGCTGGTACCCGGCGCATCGGCCAAAAAATACACACCATGTTGATCGCCATGGTCATCTCGAACGCCCACCTGGTCCGGTCACTTCCCAAACGGTGCAGCGCGAATACCATGCTTTAGTCAACTGCATTTCCCCCTGTCCCGGAGACTATAAACCAATGCTTCGGATCGCCACGCTGGGTGTTGCCGTCACACTCTATTCGGCCTGCATGCTCGTCGCGGCCGACCCGCAACCGGATCAAACGAAGGTGCCTGCCGTGCTGAATTTCAAGATGCCGTCCCTGGACGGGAAAGAGGTCGACCTGAGCCAGTATCGGGGCAAGGTTGTGCTGATTGTGAACGTGGCCAGCAAGTGCGGGCTCACGCCGCAGTACGAACAGCTGGAGGCTCTGCACAAGAAGTACGCCGACCAAGGGCTGGCGATCCTCGGTTTTCCCTGCAACCAGTTTCGCGAGCAGGAGCCGGGCACGGCGGCCGAGATTCGTGAGTTCTGTCGCGTGAACTATGGCGTGACGTTTGACCTGTTTGCCAAGATCAACGTCAACGGGGACGAGGCGTGTCCGCTGTACAAGCACCTGACGGCGCTCGATACCAAGCCGGTTGGTGCGGGGGAGGTCAGCTGGAACTTCGAGAAGTTCGTGGTCAACCGGCAGGGGAAAGTGGTGGCTCGGTTTGCACCGCGCACCAAGCCCGACGATCCGGAGGTGTTGCGGGTGATCGAAGCGGAGTTGGCCGCCGACTGATCCCGCGTTGTCCCGTGTGCGGCGGGCGGGAGCGGGTGTCGGCTAGATCTCCCAGCCCTGCCGGTAAGCGGGCCGGATCAGCCGATCCGCGGCCGGATTGCCGCGGGCCTGCATGGCAGGTGCGTCCCAGTGGATTGCCGCTCCAGTCTGCAGTGCGAGGTTTCCCAACAGCATGACTTCAGTCAGGGGCGCGGCGAAGTCGACGAAGTTGCACAGGGCGGGCTGCGCGCCTTTGCAGGCGGCGATCCACTCGCTGTGATGGCTGTCCACTC
>DAISIS010000392.1:0-5439 GCA_036821925.1 Pirellulaceae bacterium | reverse complement strand
GGCCCGCACCCAATCGCGGTACCACACGGCTGCGTCGTACCAGTCGCCGCGCAGCAGACGCCAGACGACCTCGCAGCTTTCAAAGTCGTTGCCGGCCTGCCCCATGTTCTCCACCGGCTGATCGAACAGGAACGTGACGGTCTGGGCCGCCGGCCGGCTTTCGACCGCCAGATCCTTCGTATTTCCCCAGGGGTCGTGCAGCGCGACGTAGATGCCCGTGTTCCGCGGCGGGTCGTAGGCCGCCATGAACTGCATCGTCATCCAGGCGCCGGGATACGTATCGCGGAACTGGAACTCGCGCTGCCACAGCGCGTGGTGCACTTCGCCCGGCCCCCGTGGTACGAAGACATCTGCCGCCGCCCCTAGATCGCTCACCGTGAGCTGCGGATGCTCGACGCGCCACACACTCATCGTCGTGCTGTCGTTCACCACTTGCAACTGCCAGCGGATCAGATGCGCAGCGGCATCGGCAGTGGCCTCCGCTGTGACGCGGATCCCGGCCAACTGCGGATCGAGTGGCTGGCGCCAATGTAGCCGCAACCGCGCGGGCGACTGCAGCTCCACCACCTCCGTATCCGCCCAGCCCGAGGCCGCATCCAGCCGCACTTCCGTGCCCTCACCGGTCGCGGTGCGCAGCACCAGTACGAACAGAGGATCCGGGTCAGCCGGCAGAAAGGGCACCCCCTGAGTCGCATCAAACAGACTGACGACTCGAATACCCTCCGGCGCCCGCTCCAGGGTGAGCTGCAATTCGCCAGCCTGCAGGACCGACTGCGGCGCCCCGTTGCCCGTCGCCGCGCCGGCCGGAGCGTCCTGGGCGACCAGCCGCCCGGTAGAGCTGAAACACAACAGCGCTGCAAGACACAAGCGAATCATGGCAGGTCTCCCATTCGGTGGAACAATGCGGGCGGTCAAGTAAGGCGGGATCGCGGAGTCGGCCGGTCATGCGTCCGCGGCACGCTGCCGGCGCAGGATTCGGAGGCTGCGGCCTGCCAGGCTCCAGTTCTTGCGTGGCGGCGCCGGTGCGCCCTGCGCGACGTCGGTGAATTCGTCGGCGGTAACCACTTCCGCCGGCGTCGTGGCGTAGTTGGCGAGCACCAGGTGCAAATCTCGATTGGCGAAGGCAGAGGCCACGACCCCGGCCGGCAGCGGATCGCGTAGCAGCGTGGATTCGCCAATTTCCAGCCAGGCCCACGTTCCTTCCTCGACGAGCGGCAGATAGCGCTGCAACCACTCCGCGTGCACGGTCCGCGCATCCGGTCGACCGGGAACGGAATCCCACCAGCCATAGCTGTAGGGACCCTGCGGATGCGACTGAAACTGCTTCCAGATCGCGCGACAGTGCCGCGTCCAGAAACAGGTCTCCTCCGGTGGGTAGTCGATGCCTTCGATAACCGCTCGTTCCCCGGTGAACGGTCGGCCGGCCAACAGCAACGGAAACTGCAGGTAGGGAATCGTGTTCAGGTAGAGTTCGTTCTCGTCGGAGATTCTCGCCCGGCTCATGTCCAGGCAGGGAACGACATACGGAGCGAAATCGCGAACGAGCTGGCGCATCTGGTCTCCTTCGCGTGTCGCTTCACCCACCCATAGGTAGTCATAGACCTTCCCGCTGGTATGCGGCTGCATGGCGCCGCCGCGATGCACCTTGACCACACCGCCGCGCCGGTGCACCTCGGCATAGATCAGGCCCAACAGATCGCCCAGTGCCCCGTCGCTGGTCGCATTCTCAGTAAAGGCCAACACCTGGTCGCCCGCCGGTGCTCCTCCGAGATCGGGCGGCTGCAGGTACCCCAAGTCGTTGTAGATGCCGTCCAGGCCGTACTCGTCGAGGATCCGCACCAGGTGCTGCAGGAAGTACGCCCGCCAACCGGGACTCGCGGGCGAGCAGTGCGCATAGCAAAAGTAGATCTCCCGCAGTGGCTGGTGTCCGGCGGCTGTCCAGGTGGGCTGGAAATCCGGATCGGTCTGCTCGAAATAGCCGCTCGAAACATAGGCAATCAGCTTCATCCCGCGCCGATGAACCATGTCGACAAACCGGCGGAACCCTGTCGGATTGAGCGGCGCGAATTTGTGTCCGCCAAACAGGCGTTGCGAATCGTTCCATTCCTCGTGGACCTGAATCAGCCGGATGCCGTGATCACGCAGCCGGTCCAGCTCCTGCTCGTCCCATGCATCCGGATCCCAGGGCTGGCGGCACGGGTACTCCCCCAGGTTGTAGCAGCATTGGCCCGGCAGGTAACTTCCCACAAGGTGTTTCCGCAGACAGGTGCGGATGCCCTGCTCGGCAGACCGGACATTGAGCAACCGCCGGCGGTGGTCTGCTGCCGAGTAGTCTGCCAGCACCGGCGCAGCAGCATCCCGCTGCGGTGCCCCGGAAGGAACGGCCACCACCGCTGTATCCTGGTACCCCGCGCCTGCTGCCGCAGCAGCTGGCAGAAGGCCTCCCATGAGAAACTCTCTGCGTTTCACGGCTGGTCTCCCAATCGCGTTTCGTCCACGGCCACTTTCCAGATTGTCACCCTCGCCGCCCCCTGTTTCAATGGGTTTGCGTCGGGGATATGCGAAGAACAAGTGAACGGGGAAATCGGTGAGGGGGGGCGGACGGGGATTCACCGCCAGCGGGTGATGCGCCGCATGATCTCAGGTTCCTGGCCTGCCGACACGTTGAGGAAGGGCATCACCCCTTCCGGCCTGATCGCCGCCATGAACTCGTCCAGTTCGTCTGGCCCGACATCCACGATCACCGACTTGCCGGCGGCTTGAATGCGTTTGAGCAGCGGGATCCACTGCAGGATTGGCGCGTCAGGGCCCAGACCCGGCACCCAGTACATCGCGTGGATTTCCGGTAGCGCCAACAACACCTCGAGATGCCGGGCCACTCCGGGACCATCGACGGAGTAGGTGTTGCGTGCCATCCCGGCCGTCTCGCGCTCCAGCAGAGGCAGGGAGTACTGCACGAAGTGTTCCGTCGAGATCATGGCCGAAACATCGCAGCTCGGAATGTGCTGCGCGTCGAACGACGGGATGCCCAGCCAGGTGATGGAGGGCAATCCGTGTGCCCGGACCAGGCGGTTGAAGTGAGCGAACACGCGCTGAAAATCACGCACGGAAAGCTCCAGGAGCGGTGCCAGCTGCGCGGGTGCACTGGCCATGTCCAGGCACAGAGCGGTGATGCCGCGCCAGGCCGCCGCGCAGTCGAGGCTGGGATGCACGTCCGGGTAGCCGACGAGGTACTGCCGGCCGCAGCGTTCCAGCGCCCGGACTGTCAATTCCTCGAGTTTTCGGAAGTAGACGCTGGTGAACGGATCGTGCGCCAGCGGGGACAGGTCCTCGAGCTGGGCGATCACCGGCTCGAACCAGGAGGTCCGCGTGTCGAACTGCAGCCGCCCGCCGTAAAAAGCCGCATAGGCGCTGGGGCCCAGATTCGGCCAGAACACGGGAAACGTCTCGGCGTAGAACGCTCGCCCGACCAGCGACCGTTCGAACATCTCGATCTGGTAATCGACGTCGAACCAGCGTTGTTCCAGACTGGCCCAGCGCTGCGTGTCCACCGCCTCGGCCGCTGCGTGCGGGCCGTCGTCATAGCAGAACCGCACCGGCGGGCGATCCACAATTGCCTGGGCGAACCAGGCGTCAATCCGCGCCAGGCACTCATTGCAGTCGGGTTTCGTGGACAGCTCCATCGCCGTCAATCCACGAGTTCCTGTTCGATCTGCTCCAGCGTCTTGCCCTTGGTCTCCGGCAGGCAGACCAGGACGAAGACGAACCCCGCCAGACAGATGAGGGCGTACATCCAGAAGGTGCGGGCGGGTTGCAGCCATTCGTTGAGCAGCGGGAAGGAATAGGTGAGGGTGAAGCAGCCGGTCCACAGCGCGAACACGGCGACCGACATCGCGGCGCCGCGAATGCGGTTGGGGAAGATCTCCGCGAGCACGACCCAGGTGACGGGGGCGAGTGTGCAGGCATAGCAGGCGATGGCGGCCACCACCAGCGCCACCACAGGTTTGCCTTGGATCTCCAGCCAGTAGACGCCACCGAAGAGCAGGTAGATGACGGTCAGTCCGATCCAGCCGGCGAGCATCAGGGCACGCCGGCCCCAATGGTCGACTGTGGCAATCGCGACGAAGGTGAACACGAGGTTCGCCAGCCCGACGATGACGATATTCAACAGAATATCCGACACCTCGTAGCCCGCCGCCGCAAAGACCTCCTTCGCATAATAGAAGATCACGTTGATGCCACACCACTGCTGGAGCACGGCCAGCACCACTCCCAGGGTGAGAATCTTGACCATCCGCGGAGCGAGCAGTTCGGCGAAATTGACGCGCAGGATGTCCTGTGCCACGGTCCGTTCGATGTCGACCAGCTCGCGCGCCGCGTACGCATCGCCCCCGACCTTCGCCAGCACCCGCCGCGCCCTGTCCCGCTGACCGTTCTTGACCAGCCACCGCGGGCTCTCCGGCACACCCAGCATCCCGACCAGGAAGAAGACGGCCGGCACAGCTTCTGCCGCGAACATCCAACGCCACCCCGTCTGGCCGTTCCAGGACGCCACGATCTCAGCGATCGTCGCGCCCGCTGGCACCGGCTCGGCGATCAGCCAGTTGACGAGCTGTGCCGCCAGGATGCCGACGACGATCGTGAGTTGGTTGACGGCCACCAGCCGACCACGAATCCGCGCCGGAGAGAGCTCGGCGATGTACGTCGGCGACAGATGCGAGGCCAGTCCAATGCCGACTCCGCCGACGATGCGCCAGGCCACGAACGCCTGAAAACCACCCGCCAGCCCGGTACCGATCGCCGACGCGGTGAACAGCAGGGCCGCGAACCACAGCAGCCGTTTGCGTCCAAAGCGGTCGCTCAGTCCGCCTGCCAGCAGCGCGCCGAGCAGGCATCCGACGATGGCGCAACTCTTCGCCCAGCCGCGCTGGGACGAGGTCGTCAACCCGAAGAACTTCTCGTAGAACAGATCGGCGCCGCTGATCACAATCCAGTCGTAGCCGAACAGCAGGCCGCCCAGCGCTGCGACGAGACACACGGTCCACACGAAGCGGCGGTTGTAGTCGCGCGCCGCCAGCGCATCCAACGCTTCCGTGTACCTGACGTCTGTGCCGTCGTAGGGATCCTGCGACTCGTCCACCAGGCCGACTCCTGCTCACGTCCACCTTCCTGTGCCTACCGGCGCACGCCGCATCACAGGCCGCCAGGATACCGTGCTGTCGGAGCCGAATCAACGTCCGTATTCTCGGGACTCGTTCTCGGGACGCGTTCTCGGGACTGGCAGGGGCGGTTCGGACTGGACGCGGTGGCGGTCCCGCCACCAGCGAGCCGTGCAGTGGCTGCGGCTGCCGGACGGCAGCCGCGTTCAGCGCGCGGCGTCTGCAGGTTGGACCGGCGCGCCCGCCGCTGGCGGGCGCTGTGGAAAGAGCCGCTCCGCTT